>NZ_JBIUVW010000043.1:0-14211 GCF_044743155.1 Pseudomonas sp. NPDC087697
AGCTGTTGCACTTCGTTTACGGCGTGCTCAAGTCGGGTCAACCCTTTGACCCGAAACTTGCGCTTGCCCGGTGAGGCTCAAGACGGTATCTACAGTCGGTGAGTTATTGATTTATTAAATTGCATGCAATCTAATTGCTCGCTATGTTTAGTCTTTCCTCATCTTCCACCGGAGCATGCGCCATGACCGACAACCTGCTGAGTATTCCCTGCACCACCATCAAAGGTGAGCAAAAGACCCTGGCCGATTACGCCGGCAAAGCGGTTTTGGTGGTCAACACCGCCAGCAAATGCGGTTTCACCCCGCAGTACAAAGGTCTCGAAGAGTTGTGGCGGACCTACAAGGATCAAGGTCTGGTGGTGCTCGGTTTTCCGTGCAATCAGTTCGGTAAACAGGAACCGGGCAACGAAGGGGCGATTTCCGAGTTCTGCGAACTGAACTTCGGCGTGAGTTTCCCACTGTTCAAAAAGATCGACGTCAACGGTAGCGATGCCCATCCGTTGTTTGTTCAGCTGAAAAAACGTGCGCCGGGTGTGTTGGGCTCTCAAGGCATCAAGTGGAATTTCACCAAGTTCCTGATCGGTCAGGATGGCAAGCTGGTCAAGCGATTCGCGCCGGCGACCAAGCCGCAGGATCTGACCCGCGAGATTGAAGCCCTGCTGAAATGAATGATTTGTCAGCCGATTCGCTGCTGCTCGACAGCCAGCTCTGCTTCAAACTGTACGCCGCGTCCCGAGCGGTGATCCGCGGCTATAAGCCGATGCTCGATCAACTGGGCCTGACCTATCCGCAGTATCTGGTGATGCTGGTGTTGTGGGAGTGGCAGCAGAGTGTGCCTGAGCAGCCAACGGTCAAGGCCCTTGGCGAGCGGCTGTCGCTGGACTCAGGGACGCTTACGCCGTTGCTCAAGCGTCTTGAGCAGTTGCAACTGGTCCAGCGTCAACGCTCGGTGCGTGATGAGCGAGAAGTGCACTTGAGCCTGTCGCCGGCCGGGGCCGCCCTGCGCGAACAGGTCGGGCCGCTCAAGGCGCGACTGCTGTGCGACAGCGGTGTCGATCTTGAGCGCTTGAACGAACTGCGCGGTGGCCTTGACCAACTGTTGGGGCAGATCAAGGCTCTGTCGTAACCGGTACCCACTGCTCCAGCAGGGCGGCCAGTTCCTCGCGCCGGAACGGTTTGGCCAGGTAATCGCTCATGCCCGCCGCACGGCAGCGTTCGCGCTCCTCGGGCATGGCGTTGGCGGTCAGGGCAACGATTGGCAGATCCGGCCAGCGCCCGCTGCGACGGATCTGCCGACTGGCCTCGTAGCCGTCCATGACCGGCATGTTGCAGTCCATCAGCACCAGGTCAAACTGGCCGTGTTCCAGCTGATCGAGCGCTTCGGCGCCGTGGGCGGCGACTTTCACGTTGCAACCCAGCTTGCTGAGCATGCCTTTGGCCACCAGCTGATTGACCGGGTTGTCTTCCACCAGAAGGATTCGCGCTCGCCGCTGGAGTACGAGACTCGGATGTTGGGCATCAGTGACGACGGCCACCTCGGCCTGCAAGGTGCGTCGCAGCGTCTGGTAGAGTGCGTTGCGGGCCAGCGGTCGCGCCTGCTGTTGCAGGGGGGCAAGGGCTGCAGCCTCTTCGCTGGGCATGAAATTGCCATAGGCGGTCACCAGCAGAATCGGTGCGGTCATGCCTGGACGCAAACCGAACAGACATTCCGGGCAGTCAGTGATCAGCACATCGGGCGACAACCCGATCAAGGAGTCGTCGACGGTGCGTTGTTGATACTCCAGGCCCCAACCTGGCAGCAGATTACCTAACAGTTCGGCCAGACCACTACTGGCAGCGGTGATTGCTAGGACCTTGCCTTGCAGGGACGCGGAGGCGATTGCCGGCGTGTGCCCGGGCAATGGCAGATCGGCGCAGAACTGGCTGCCGAAACCAGGCTCCGAGCTGATGGTGAGACGGCCCTGCATGGCTTCGCAGAGATTGAAGGTCAACGCCAGACCCAATCCGGTGCCACCAAACTGGCGGGTAATACCGGCACCCGCTTGGGTAAACGGTTGAAAAATTTTGATCTGGTCGTTCTGCGCGATGCCGATACCGGTGTCGCACACTTCGATTCTGACGCCGTCTTCGTGGGTGCTCAGGCGCACATCCACTCGTCCGAAGCGGGTAAATTTAAGAGCGTTGGAGAGCAGGTTGCTGACAATTTGTCGAACCCGTGTCGGGTCGCCGAGTACCAGAGACGGGAACTGCGGATCAATCAGGCAGGTCAGTTCGACGCTGGGCGCCGCGTTCTGTGACAGCAGGTTGGCGGTGTCTTCGATCAGGGCGCCGAGGTCGAATGGAATACGTTCCAGCTCAAGCTGGCCGGCGTCGAACTTCGACAGGTCGAGAATGTCGTTGAGCAGTTCCACCAGTACTTTGCCGGAGTCGTGGGCAATCGACAGTTGCTGGAGTTGTTCGGCATTCAGCGGACCGTCCAGCGAGAGGGCGATCATGCCCAGCAAACCATTGAGCGGTGTACGGATTTCATGGCTCATGTTGGCCAGAAACACCGAACGCGCCTGGGCCATGTCCAGAGCGGTCTGACGCGCGATTTCCAATTCTTCGTTCGATACCGTCAATCGGCTATTGATCGCTTTCAGTTCTCCGGTACGCGCCGAGACGATGTTTTCCAGTTGCCCGAGGTAGTCGGTCAGACGGTTTTCGGCATTGCGGCGTTGCTGGATTTCAGTGGTCATGTTTTCGAATTGCTGATTGGCCACCGTGACCAGGACACCGATTTCATCGTTTTCGTGCGCCGCCGGACACTCCAGCGGCGGCTGTTCTGCACTGCGCGGGTCACGCGCGCTCAATTCGCGAATCACCCGCACCAGTGGTTTGGTGAGCATCACATAGAACAGCGCCAGTAGAATTCCGGTCAGTATCAGGCTGCGGGCAAAACCGTTGATCAGAGTGACTTCGGCCCGGCGCAGAAAGCGACTGCCAAACGTGTAGGTGTCGACATCCAGTTGCAACGTACCGAGGGACTCCTCGGGCAGGTGGTCGAGGAACAGGCGGTCCTTGAACTGTCGATTGGCGCCAAACAGAAAGTCGCTGATCACCCGATTGCTGCCGCTTTGCAGTTCCGGCCGTTTTACACTGGCGAGGATCGTATTGTTGTTATCGATCAGTTGCGCACTGATGACAGCGGGCGAGCGCAGCAGGCCGAGGGTCAGTTCCTGGGCCAGTTCGGCATCGATGTTGTAGGCGATCCGTGAAGCCGGGTTATGGCTGATTTCCAGCAGCGACAGTATTTCCCGGTTGATGGAGGCGTCTTCGCTAGCATAATCGATGCCTATTTGGACCAGACTGAGCAGGGTTCCCAGAATGAAACCGACCAGCACTGTAAGCCTGGCTTGCTTGTAAGACAGGCGGTTGGTGAACTTGATATCCATGGTGTGCTGAACCACTTTCGTTTCCCTTCTGGGCGAAGCATAGCCGATCATCAGCAGGTTTCGGCATGACTGACGGGTGAGCGATTATTGCGATATTCCCGACATTGCGCACTGCGTTTGGTTTTCTGTCCCCATCATTACTGTGAACGTGCCTGAGGAGAAGTCGTGGATTCCCGATTGAATGCATTTCTTGAACGCGCCGATGCGGTTCTGGCTCGTATCGAGCCGTTGCTGCCCGCGCCACGTACTGCCATCGACTGGACGCAGTGCCTGGCTGCGCGCTGGCAGCGTGAGGGACGCAGCGGTTTTTTGTTGCCGCTTGAGGTCAGCCTGGACATGCGACTGTCCGACCTGATCGGGATTGATAAGCAGCTGGAACAGTTGGGGCGAAATACCCGGCAGTTTCTCGACGGCATGCCTGCCAACCACGCGTTGCTGTGGGGGTCGCGCGGCACTGGTAAGTCGTCGCTTGTGCGGGCCTTGCTGGCTGAGCACGCCAAGGGTGGTTTGCGCCTGATCGAGATCGAGCGCGATCACCTGGCGGACCTGCCACGCGTCGTCGAGCAAGTCGCCAGGCTGCCTCAGCGCTTTGTGCTGTTTTGCGATGATCTGTCCTTCGAGGCTGGTGAGGGCGACTACCGGGTGCTGAAAAGCGTGCTTGATGGATCGCTCGAACAGGCACCGGATAACGTGCTGTTGTACGCCACCTCTAACCGTCGTCATCTGGTCCCGGAAAAAGAGAGCGATAACGAAAACTGGAAAATGGTCGACGGCGAGCTTCATCCCAACGAGGCGGTTGAAGACAAGATCGCACTGTCGGATCGATTTGGCCTGTGGCTGTCGTTTTATCCTTTTACCCAGGAGCACTTTCTCAATGTGGTCGAGCATTGGGTGGGAGAGCTGGCAGGCAAGGCCGGCCTTGAGTGGAAACGTGATGAAGAGCTGGAGATTCTCGCGGTTCGCTGGGCTACCGGACGCGGTAATCGTAACGGCCGTTGCGCCTATCAATTTGCCCGGTATTGGGTAGGACTGAAGTTGTTGGAGCACAAGGCATGATCGATTTGCAAAAGAGCGGCCAGGGCCTTGAAGGCTACGGCATGCTGTGGGCGCAGCTGGAGTCATTGCTGGCGGATGAACGGGATTTCATTGCCAACGCCGCGCAGTTTTCGGCGTTTCTGTTTAACCAGCTCGATGACTTGAACTGGGCCGGCTTCTACCTCAATCGCAACGAAGAACTGGTGCTTGGCCCGTTTCAGGGGCAGATCGCCTGCGTGCGGATTCCGTTCGGCCGGGGCGTGTGCGGGGCGGCGGCGGCCACGCTGCAGACCCAGTTGGTCGAGGATGTGCATGCGTTCCCCGGACATATCGCTTGCGACAGCGCATCGAACAGCGAGCTAGTCGTGCCACTGGTCAAAGATGGCCGACTGATCGGTGTGCTGGACCTCGACAGCCCGAAACTGGCGCGTTTTACCACGCACGATCAGGCCGGTATCGAGCAATTGGCGGCGATTTTCTTGCGTTTGACCGAGTGCTGATCAAGCCCGTAGCAACTGCCGAAGGCGGCTGCTACGGATTACGCAAGAGCTGAACTGACAGGTATTAGCCGCTTCAGGGCAGGTTTTGCACGTTGGCGTGATGACGGATCTGTCGTTGCAGTGCCTGTTCCAATTCAAGCATGGCGCGTTCTATGCCTTTGCTGCGGGCCTCGAGCTGATCCTGACTGAAATCCTCATGGCATACACGCTCAAGCGCTTCGCAGCCGTCGATAAGTCTTGAGGCCTGGACGATACGGGCCGCCCCTTTGATTTTGTGCGCCACATCGATGAAGGCTTGCGGCCCACTCGTAGATGGCAGGGCGAGAAGTTCCAGGCGGTCGAGGCGATTGCTGTTGAGCAGTTCGGCGAGCAAGCGCTGAACCCGTTCTGGATCGCCGCCAGTGAGTAACTGCAAGCCGTCCAGGTTAAAAGCCTGATCTTCACTGAGCGGCTTGAGGGCTTCCAGTCGCTGGCTCAGTGTCGTCAGACCAATGGGTTTGAACAGGCAATCGTTCATGCCTGCTTGCCGGCATCGCTGTTTTTCTTCTGGTTGAGCATTGGCCGTGAAGCCAAGCACGGTGCAGGGCGGGCGCTGCTCGTCGTGCTCGGTCTGGCGAATGGCACGGGTGAGTTCGTAGCCATTCATCAGTGGCATGTTGCAGTCCGCAATCACCAGGTCGAAATGGCCTTCTTTCCATGTCTGGAAACCAGCCTCACCGTTGTCGGCCGTGACGGATTGATGCCCCAGAAAGCCGAGCTGCTGGCACATCAGCAATCGATTGGCGGGATGATCATCGACCACCAGCACGTTCAAGGTGACCGAGGTATGCGCGATCACCGGTTGCGGGTTGTCGGGCACCACTGCGTCTGGCAGGGCAGTCATCTGCAATGAAATCCGGACCTGAGTGCCGACCCCGGGCGAACTGGTCAGTTGCACGCAACCGCCCATCATTTCGCACAGGTTGCGGCTGATCACCAAGCCCAAACCCGCGCCGCTTCTGGCCAAGTGCCCGGTGTTGTCCGCCTGATTGAAGGGTTCGAACAACCGTCGCTGATCGTCTTTGCTGATACCGACACCGGTGTCATTGACCGATAACTCCATTGCCATCCGGTCGGGCGCCGAGGCCGGTTGCAGCGTGACCTTGATCTTGACCTGGCCGTGCTCGGTGAACTTGATGGCATTGCTGATCAGGTTGGACAGTATCTGTTTGAAGCGCAGGGGATCTATCAACACATCGGGTTGTTCAGCACTGGTGGGGAACTCCAGCACCAGGCTGAGGTTTTTTTGCCGGGCCAATCCGTCGAAGACCCGCACGACCGCTTCCACGGTTTCGCCGAGGTTCACCCGTTCCGGCGCCAGGCTCAAATGGCCGGACTCTATTCGGGCGATATCGAGGATGTCGCCAATCAGCTCCAGCAAGTCCTTGGCCGAGCTATAGGCCACTTCAATGGCCGGACGATCCAGGTGACCCTGATCGGCCCGTTTCAAGGTCAGTTCGAGCATGCCGATCACCGCATTCATTGGCGTGCGGATTTCATGGCTCATGGTGGCGAGGAAGGTGCTCTTGGCGCGGTTCGCCTTGTCCGCCTGCTCTTTGGCGGACCTGAGTTCATCAAAAAGCTGCCGCCGATCGCTGATGTCGATCCAGCCTCCAATGATCCCCTGAACCTCCCCCGTCGAATCTCGATAGGGAAGAATCCAGTGATAGATCGTCAGTTTTTGCCGGCCAATGTGCAGCGGACGGTCGAGAATCAGAGGGACGCCTTCGGCCACGACTCGCTGGTAGTCCGCCTGGTATTGCCTGGCTTCGAACTCATTGCTCATGGCGCCTTGCATGACGCTTTTGCCTATCACGTCCTCGCGTTTGGCGCAAAAAGCTTCCAGATAACTGTCATTACAACTTTGCAGCAGTCCTTCGCGGTCCCGTACGTAGATGGGGTGAGGTGTTCCGTTGACCAGCGTGCGCATGAATTCGAACTGGTCATTGAGTGCGCGCTCCGCTTTCTGGCGTTGCTTGATCTGCCTGCGCATGTGGGCATTCCAGGCCAGTGAAATCAGCAACAACAGACCGCTGCCAATCACCAGTTGATAGAACAGGCGATGGTAGTTACGCCAGGTGCTATTGAAGGTTCCCGTGTAGCCGCGCCAGCGACTGTTGATTATTCCCAGTTCATCCGGCGCAATGCTTAGCAGGGCTTTTTCGAGGATGGAGTTCAGTTCGGTAGCGCCGCGCGCGGTCGCCAGTGAAAACGCGGCTTGCTGTGTCCCGATGGTCGCACTGATTTGCAACGCGTCCTCGAACACTTGCGATGAAATGAAGTAGTTGGCAATCACCAATGAGTTGACTGCGCCCTCTACCTGACCCTTGGCGAGTAACTCCACTGCGCTGAACGTGTCAGGTGTTTCAATCAGCTGGATCGTCGGGTGTTCGCGGCGCAGGTAGTCGAGGAGTGGATTACCTTGAGTGATTGCAAGGCTCTTGCCACTCAGTTGCTCAAGACTGAGTGGGCCGATGGTGCTCTTTCGGGTCAGTAGTACAAATGAGTTTTCCAGGTAGGGACGGGTGAAACTCAGTTGTGCCTCGCGTTCGGTGCTGGGAAGAATCGCGGCAATCAGGTCAGCCTGGTTGTCTTTAACCTGTCTGATCATTTCGCTGTCACTTCGGCTTCGGTGAATCTCGAACTGTAAACCGGTTCGAAGCCTGATCAGTTCGAGCAAATCAGCGGTAATACCCCGAAAGTTCTCGTCGGCGTCAAAGAACGTCAGCGGAGCGAAGGCGTCGTTGACGACCACGCGAACAACCGGGTGCTGCGCGAGCCAGCGCTCCTCACGAGTGGTCAATTGCAGTTTGTGGTCAGTCAGAAGGATGTCGCTGCCCGCGCTCCAGCGTTTGGCAATGTTTTCCCGCTCGCCCGCAGGCACCCCTTTGAGTACGGCATTAATGATTTCCAGCAGGTTCTGATCGTCCTTGCGCACAGCGAAGCTGAAACCATAGGCCTCATGTTTGCCGAAGTTGGCCATCCGTATGTTCTTCAGATAACCCTTGTTGATCGTGAAGTGGGTTGAAATGGTATCGCCGAGGAACACATCTGCCTGGTCAAAGGCGACGGCACTGATCGCATTCTGGTAGGACGGATAGGAGGTAATGATGGCCTTGGGGTATAGCGCTTTTACCTCATCCAGCGGCAGATAGTGATAGACCATGCTTAATCGCATGTCGGCCAGGCCTTCAGTTAATGATCGTTTTTCCGCCTCCCGAGTGACCAGAACCGACTGATCAATGGCATAGGGTGCAGAAAGCGCGATGTTTGAGTGCCTCGCTTCAAAACCATTAGCTGTTCCAAGCAGATCGATTTCGCCGTTTTCGAGTGCCTGGATGGCAGCATCTCGGTCGAGGTAGCGACGGACCTTGATCGGCAAGCCCAGGGATTTTTCAAGAATCCCCGCATAATCAGCCGTGAACCCCTCATAGTCGTGGCCGCTGATCGTTAAGTCGAAAGGAGGGTAGTCGGGAGCGGAGGTCCCCAGGATCAGTTCGCGTTTATTTTGTATCCACAGCCGTTGTGATTTATCCAGCTGAACTTCCATATGACCTGCGGTTGAGCGGCTGAGCAGTGTGTAGTTTCCAATTCCGGTGTCTGCTACGGACGCGGAGGTGCTCAGGCATAAACCTGCGCTCAAATACAATAAATAGTCCTTTAAACACCTGGGCATCCTGTCTCTCACACTAGCGCGTTACGTTTTGCCATCTCGATAAGCTCAACCAAGGATTTGGCCTTGAGTTTCTGCATGAGTCTTTTCTTGTAGGTGCTGACGGTCTTGTTACTGAGGAACATGCCTTTGGCGATTTCCTTGTTGGTACGACCTTGGGCGAACAGCTGCAGAACCATCAATTCGCGATCATTGACGGTTTTGAACAAGTCCAGTTCAGCGCAGAGTCCCTCATCCCCGCGAACCGGGTTCAAGGCCTGACTGGGGAAGTAGTTGTAACCGGACAGCACGGCCTTGATGGCACTCAGTAGTTCGCTGAGGTCTTCCTGTTTGCAGACGTAACCGGAGGCTCCGGACTGCATGCAGCGGATGGCGAAAAGTGTTGGGCACTGGGCCGTCAAAACCAGTGTTTTCAGCGGAGTACTCATTGCATTGAAGCGGGAGAGCACTTCCAGTCCATCGAGTTTCGGGATACTGATGTCAAGGATGATCAGGTCGGGCATGCATTCGCGAACCATCTGCATCGCATCGACTCCGTTGTCGGATTCACCGACTACTTTGTAACCTTCATGTTCCAGCAACATACGAACCGCAAGGCGAATGACGGGGTGATCGTCGACAATAAAAACTGAGTTCATAATCATGTCCCATACGTGCGCAAATAAAGCGAGCACCTTAGCTCAGATAAGGGAGTTGACGCATGAAGTGACGGGCCTATAGGCGCAATATAGGACATGTCCTACATTAAAAGAGGCAACGGATTACGTGTGAACTAGGTTTGTAAGGAAGAGCGAGAATATTAGGTCGGTATGTAGGCGGTTGTTGGTCTTGGTCGATATTAGCTTTTACAGTTAGTGCTAAATCACTGTTTTCTGCTGCTCGGTGGTGTTCAGGGCGTTCTGTTTGTCGTGAGGTGTCTGAGGGCTCTCCGTTAATTGTGTTGGTTTGTTGTGTCGGGGGGGATCAACAAGTTTATAAATTCAGATTGTTTCAGTGGTTTTGCCAAATACCCAAGCAATGGCAGTCGTCGCTCGTGCGCGTTTTTTTTCAATATATCCAGTTCGGTTGAGTCAAGGCTGCTCAGGATGATTGCCTGTTGTATCAGACCCTGGTGGCTGGCAATGCCAATCAAGTCGAGGCCGGAGAGGTCAGGCAGGCATTGATCGCACAGCAGGATGTCGAATGGTCGTTGAACTTGAGTCATCGCCTGTAGTGCATTTTCAGCATTGTTTACGGCGGTGACCTGAGTGAAACCGTAACTTTCAAGCAGGTATTGGGTCGCTTTCAGCTGAAAGGGGTGATCCTCCACCAGCATGATGCGCAGATCGTATTTGAACATATAGCTTTCCATGCAAAATGGCTGACCTGCGGTGGCGTAAGAAATAATTTTATAGTTTTAATCAGTACTATCTTCTTTGCCGTTGATGGATATCTGTCAGCTTTACGGATCTCGATCCTGTTGATTAGGATAGAGTGATTATTTCGTGTGTATATAGAGCAAACGATCAGTTTACTCTGCACAAGATGTAGGGAAAATCCTTCAGTACTACAAAATGTTGGGGAATGATCAGCCGCCACTGAATACTCCGGGGGCAACTGATCGATTGATTTACGAGTGGCTGGAGCGTCCGGTCATTTCCAGTGCCATTTCGCTTGCATAACTGTCGGTCATGCCGGCAATGAAATCGATCATGCGTAAAAACGAGGTATGCAAAGGCCCATGCGGGTCGGGCGCATTATTGCCGAGCAGATCGAGTATGCGCCGGTTCTTGAATGATGCCGTACCGCCGCCGTGCTGCTCCAGCGCTGCGCCGCAAAAGCTATTAAGCAGAATTTCCAGCGTGGTGTACGCACCGATTTCATGCAGGGTTTTGCGCTTGTCCTGGAAGATTTTTTTACGCGCCATGTCCTTGGCATTCAGCACGCAACGCTTCGCGGGCCCGTGCATGTGCTCTACCAGATCGCCGTGAAGGGTGCCGGCCAACAGTGCGTCCTGTTGCTCGACGAATGCGCGTGCTGCAGCGTTGGTCAGATGCTCGATGGCTTTGCCACGCAGAATCGCCAGTTTGCGGCGGCGCGAGTCATTGGGGCCGAGTTGACGGTAGGTTTCCGGCAGATCATCCCCAACCAGATCGAGCAACAGCGACTCCACCTCGGCGTATTCCAGAAGCTCCATCTCCAGGCCATCTTCAAGGTCGATCAAGGCGTAGCAGATGTCATCAGCAGCCTCCATCAAATAGACCAGAGGATGCCGGGCCCAGCGCTGTTCCTCGAGTTGAGGCAGGCCCAGTTTCTGGGCGATCTGCTCCAGCAGAGGCAGTTCGCTCTGATAGCAACCGAACTTGTGTTTTTTGTAACCCAGCGAATCGGCATGGCGCGCGGTCCATGGATATTTCAAGTACGTACCCAGTGTTGCGTAGGTCAGCCGTGTACCGCCGTCGAACTGGTGGTATTCCAGTTGGGTCAGCACCCGGAAGCCTTGGGCATTACCCTCGAAGTTGAGGAAGTCGTCGCGTTCGACTTCGCTCATGGCATCCAGCCAGCCCTTGCCCGCGGCTTGTTGAAACCAGTAGCGGATGGCGTCTTCACCCGAGTGGCCAAAGGGCGGATTGCCTATGTCGTGGGCCAGGCAAGCTGACTGCACAACCATGCCCAGATCGCTTGGCTCGCACCAGTCGGGCAGGGCGCTGCGGATGGTTTCACCGACGCGCATGCCCAATGAGCGTCCCACGCAGCTGACCTCCAGCGAGTGGGTCAGGCGCGTGTGGATATGGTCATTGCTGGATACCGGGTGGACCTGGGTCTTGCGGCCAAGACGGCGAAAGGCGCCGGAGAAAATGACCCGGTCGTGGTCTTTATGGAAGGGGCTGCGACCGAGTTCTTCCGGGCTGTGCACCGGCTTTCCAAGGCGTTCACGATTAAGCAGGGTATGCCAATCCAAGGCAGATTCTCCGTCAGGTGACTGATGCTCTAGGGTCTGTTGACGTTTGGTCGCGAACCGCGATCACCACCAAACGTCAACAGACCCTAGCTTCCCGGTTCGCGCAACGGGCTGCAAGCGGAACTACAGACCTGCCGCGTCGATATCGATCAGCAGCAAGCGTTGACCATTGTCGAAGAACTGTCCGGCGGTGAGGCAATACTGGTTGCTGGTGGCATCGCGGTAAGTGTTCGACAGGGTCAGGCGCCGCTCGTCCCAGCCCTCGGCCAGCAGATGATAGAAGTACGGTCGCCAGGACCAGTTGTGACCCAGGTAGCTGTTGTCGGCTTCCCAGCTGCCAGTGCGCCATTCCAGGTTCGGGGTGAGCTGGGTACCGTGCCGGTCGCATTGGTAAAAGCGCAGTAACCAGGGGAAAGCGTCCAATTGTGGCAATTGGCTGATGGGAGCCTGGGCCTGAGCCCAGGCCTGCAGAATCCCCATCAGCTCGCCGAGTTGTTGGCGCATGACCATCAACCGTCCGCGCTCGGCGAGTTTCTGTTGCACATAACGCTCTCGCAATTGAGCAAAGCGCTCGACGAATGCATCGGTGGCGAAGAAATCGACCTGCGCCCTGGCGAACAGAAAGCCCTGAACGTAACGCGAGCCGCACTCCAGAGCGAAATTCAACTGAGCTTCGGTTTCCACGCCTTCGGCGATGATCCAGCAACCGGTTTTCTCTGCCATTTGTGCCAGCGCCTTGACTACATCGCTGCTTGGACCGCCCCGTGCGGCCGCCTGGAACAGGCGCATGTCGAGTTTGAGAATGTCGGGTTGCAGCGCCAGAACGCGATCGAGCTGGGAATACCCGGCGCCGAAATCATCAATGGCAATTCGCGCACCTGCTTGTCGATAGCGAGTCACCACGTCGATCAGACGCTGGCTGTCGCCACCCAGTTCGGTAATTTCGAAAACAATACGTCGCGGATCGACAGCATGCCGGTTTAGTTGTTTGAGGCTGGGTAATGCCTGATCCGCGCGCAAGCGGCTGATCCAGCGCGGTGACATGTTCAGGCTCAGAAACCAGTCGGCGGGTGCTTCGTGTAACCGGCTCAAGGCGTCATCACGGATTTGGCGGTCGAGACGGCGTAACGCAGCGGCGGGGGTTCGTTGATCGGCAAACAACGGGCCGACCGAGGTGAGTTGACCATCGGCCTGGCGCAGGCGACCCAGCGCTTCGACGCCAGCAATACGTCCGGTGGCGGTATCGATGAACGGCTGAAAGCAGGCGAGCGGTTGCCCGTCGATCACGTGGCCTCCTTAGTAAGGTCTGGATGGAATCGAGCCTGGTTGCCGGGTAGGCAGAATCGAACCCCTCGAAAAAGAGGTTCGTTCCTTGAAGCTTTGCAAGAATGCAGCCAGATGTCGGCCTACTGGTTTTTGCGCGAGGAGCCTTGCAGCACCAGCTTGATCAGCGGCAACAGGCTGGTACCCAGCTGGATGAGCCGAGTGACGCTGCTGATGCCACCGCCCTTGGCACCCTTCGCGGTGAGGAAGCCCAGCAAGGTCACGGCGGCGATGCCCCAGAGTGGCGCGTGCTTGATGCCCAGACCTTCCTGAAAGCTTTGTGTCATCCCGCGCACGCGTTGCAAGGGTTGCAGCAGCTGCCGGGATTCATGGCGAATCTCCTGGCGATGCATTTCCATGCGCAAGCGAATCAGTGCCTTGCGCATCTCTTGCCGGGAACTGTTTTTGGGGATTTCAGGCAGGTTCATGGCAGCAGGCGCTCCCTGTCGTTCGCCAGTTCTTCAAGGGTGGCGTTGAAAGGCGATGATTCATCAAAGATCGCTGCTTTCAAGCGCATGCCGCAGAAGAGCGCCGCGAACGTATAGAAGACGCATAGACCAATGATCCCCGCCAGGCGATTAGTGTCCCACAGCAGAATCAACACCAATGCCGAAAGCCCCATCAGCAACAGCAAGGCGAAAACCAGCGCCAGGCCTGCGAACAGCAACAGGCTGACGGTGCGGGCTTTCTGCTCCTGTAATTCGATGCCAAACAACTCGACATGGCTATGCAGCAATCCAAGAAAAGCGGCGCCCAGGCGTCGCGATGAAGAGCCAGGACCTGTTTCGGACGAACCGGATTCACCGATAGCCATTTCAGCGTCGCGTCGCCAACAGGCCAATCAAAAAGCCTACGCCGGCCGCGATGCCAACAGCCTGCCAAGGGTTGGCCTGAACATAGTCTTCAGTGGCGGTGACGGCTGCCTTGCCGCGTTCGCGCATGGAGTCTTCGGTCAGTTGCAGGGTCTCGCGAGCCCGCAGCAAGCTTTCATGAATCTGGTTGCGCAGCTCATCGGCTTGATCTCCGGCCAGTGTGGCGGTGTGTTCCAGCAACCGTTCGGTGTCGCTGACCAGCGTCTGAAAATCTTCCATCAGGATTTCTTGAGCAGTCTTTGCCGTTTTTCTGGCCATGGTGATCTCCATAAGTGGCGTATGAAATATTCGAGTACGAGCCTTGCTCGAAGGTTCAGTGCTAGGGGGGCGGGGGGGGTGTGAGTGATCGCCCCCCCCGGGGGGGGGGAGGATTAACTCACCCCCCCCCCCCTAC
>NZ_JBIUVW010000043.1:14221-58866 GCF_044743155.1 Pseudomonas sp. NPDC087697
TGCTGGGGGGGGGGGGGTTCAAAATTTTGGGCCCCCCCGGGGGGGGCAAAAAATATGCCCCCCCGCCCCCCTAATGCCTGGTACAGCTTTTGCTATGTCGTGGTGCGTCAAACAGTGCTGTTGCGCTGAAACTGGGCGTGCTTCGCGAAAACCTTAACCTAAATAATAGAAACTCGCGCAAACACCCGAGCAATGATTGACCTCAATGAGTTTTTTGCGCCAAAACGGTTCGCCGGAATAAGGGTGGACGCCAAGGCTGGTGTCAACTTGGTGCGTAAATTGGCTCGGTGAACTGCTTTGGTGCTTTTGCGACTTTAAGGTCTGCCAACTCCATGGAAAATTTGCAAAGTGCTGTGGACAGCCTGGTCCATAGCTCCAATACGCTGTTCATTCTGATCGGCGCTGTCATGGTTCTGGCCATGCATGCCGGTTTCGCTTTTCTGGAAGTCGGCACGGTTCGGCAAAAAAACCAAGTCAACGCTTTATCGAAAATCCTCAGCGACTTTGCCATCTCAACGCTGGCCTACTTCTTTATAGGCTACTGGATTTCATACGGCGTCAATTTCATGCAACCGGCTGCGGTGATCAGTGCGGATCACGGTTATGGACTGGTGAAGTTTTTCTTCCTGCTGACCTTTGCCGCAGCCATCCCGGCGATCATCTCCGGGGGGATTGCCGAGCGCGCCCGATTCGTTCCGCAGTTGTGCGCGACGGCGTTGATCGTCGCCTTCATTTATCCGTTTTTTGAAGGTGTGGTCTGGAACGGAAACTTTGGTCTGCAGGCCTGGTTGTTGGCGCGTTTTGGTGCCAGCTTCCATGACTTTGCGGGATCTGTGGTGGTGCACGCCATGGGCGGTTGGCTGGCGCTGGCGGCGGTATTGTTGCTCGGTCCGCGCAATGGTCGGTATCGCGACGGGCGCCTGGTGGCCTTTGCGCCGTCGAGCATTCCGTTTCTGGCATTGGGTTCGTGGATTCTCATCGTCGGATGGTTCGGCTTTAACGTGATGAGCGCGCAAACCCTGCAAGGTGTCAGTGGTCTGGTGGCCGTCAACTCGTTGATGGCGATGGTCGGCGGTACGGTTGCCGCGTTGATTGTCGGTCGTAACGATCCGGGGTTCCTGCACAACGGCCCTCTGGCCGGGTTGGTAGCGATCTGTGCGGGTTCTGACTTGATGCACCCGGTTGGCGCACTGGTGACCGGAGCCATTGCCGGGGCCTTGTTTGTCTGGTGTTTCATCGCGGCGCAAAGCCAATGGAAGATCGATGATGTACTCGGCGTCTGGCCGTTGCACGGTCTGTGTGGCGTTTGGGGCGGGATTGCCTGTGGGGTATTCGGTCAGAGCGCCTTGGGTGGACTCGGTGGGGTGAGCCTGATCAGCCAGTTGATCGGCACCGCGCTCGGTGTAGCTGTGGCACTGATCGGAGGCTTTGCGGTGTATGGCGCGATCAAGCTGTTCCATGGCCTGCGCCTGAGCCAGGAAGAGGAGTATTACGGGGCGGATTTGTCTATCCACAAGATCGGGGCGGTCAGCCAGGATTGATTGCCTTCAGCGGATCGGCCGGGCTCGCGCAGAAGTTTTCTGGTTCTGCGCGAGCAAGGCCACAACGTCTTGTTACCCAGACAGCTCAAATTGGCTGTCCGCATGGGCGGTCCCGTCGCTCGACGAGTTTTCATCCCAGGCCTAGAATGATTACCCAATCCTCGTTGGTCTGTTCGTCATGTCCCCTGAATGCCAGTTGTTCAGCACCCTTGGTTGTCATCTCTGTGAACTTGCCGAAGCGGAACTGATGCCGCTGGTCGAGCACGGTTTGTTGGTGGAACTGGTCGACATTGCAGACAGCGAAGCGTTGTTTGAAGCCTACGGTTTGCGCATTCCGGTTCTGCGCCGTGTTGATACGGGGGCCGAGCTGGGTTGGCCCTTCGACGCCGAACAGGTCGTGGCATTCCTGCGTTAGACCCCTTCTCGTTTTTAGCGGCAGTCGTCCCGCCTGTCGCGATCCCCAGGTAATGCGTTGGCGTAACCCCGATTATTCGTCTACTGTATGCGCATACAGCTATTCGCGTTAGAGGGATGAAGCATGGTCAATGTTGAACAATTGAAAGCCAGCGTGAACCGGATGTCCGCCGATCTGGTACGCGAGGCGGTGCTGGAGTTGCGTCTGGATGGCCTGGTTACCGAAGGGAAAACGCCATTCAACAAATTGCACTTCAACACCTGCTTCGCTGAAATCGAAGCCTTGTTTCAGCGTGCGGGTTATCACCGTCAACTGGATGTCGTGGGTTATCAAGGGTTGTTGTATGCGCTTTATGATCCTGGCCGTTGGGAGGCTGTCGATGTATTGCGCTGGCTGAAGGAGTTTACCGACGCAGCGGCGCAGCGAGAGTCGCTGACCGCGTGACAATCGTGAGAACCGCTCGTGCGGAATCTCTCCTAGGATCGCTCAGGCCCTTGTTGGATAATGTACGCCTGCACTAAGGGCCAGAGCTTTCGTATGTCCACCTCATCTTTTTCCGCCGCACAGAATCAGGCTAGCACGCTGTACCTGCCGCCGGGCGTCTGGTTGACCGTGCTCGATTGTCTGTGCGAGCACTTCAGCGCCATTGGTCGCGAGCAATGGCTGGACAGGATCGCCCGTGGTCGTGTCCTGGATGGTCAAGGTCATGCGATTACTGTGGACCTGCCTTACAAGGAAGGTCTGCGGATTCACTATTTCCGGGAAGTTCCCGACGAAAAACCAATCCCGGTGCTAGAGACGATTCTGTATGCCGACGAGCATCTGGTGGTCGCGGACAAACCACACTTTCTGCCGGTGACCCCGGCGGGCGAATACGTCGAACAGACATTGCTGCGGCGCTTGATCCGTCGCCTGGATAACCCGCATTTGGTGCCTTTGCACCGCATAGACCGACACACGGCCGGGCTTGTGCTGTTTTCTGCCAACCCCCAGAGTCGTTCGGCGTATCAGTCGCTGTTTCCGACACGGCAGATCGAAAAACGCTACGAGGCAATCGCCCGCGCTTTGCCTGAGGTCTCGTTTCCGATGGTGCATAAAAGCCGCCTGGTCGATGGTGAGCCCTTCTTTCGCATGCAAGAGGGGCCCGGTGCGAGCAATACCGAGACTGCGATTGAAGTCATAGAGAAAAACGCTGATCTCTGGCGTTATGCGCTGTATCCGGTGACTGGAAAAAAGCACCAGTTAAGGGTTCACATGACTGCTTTGGGGGCGAGTATCTGCAATGACCCATTTTATCCTGATGCGTTGAAAGACGTTGAAGATGATTACGCCAATCCATTGAAGTTACTGGCCAAAGGGTTGTGTTTTATCGATCCGGTGACCGGGCTGGAGCGAAGTTTTGAAAGTGAAATCACCCTGCAGTGGTAAGTCCCCTACAGTGGTGATTCCGGAGTTTACGCGCGGCGCTCAGTGAGTGGCCTGGGCTGAGCAAGGTCTGCTTCTGCCAGAAACGATAAAACCCGCACAATGGCGGGCTTTATATGTACCAGGCTGTCGCCGTTAGGCTTACAGGTCTTTAACGGTGCGAACCTGATCTTTGTTGACTCGGGTTTGCTTGCCATCCAGCTGTTCGAATTCGTAAAAGCCTGACTTGGAATCGTATTTGGGGGTGTCGACAGACTGGATCTCGCGACCGTCGTTCAAGGTGATCACCGTAGGCGATGAGCAACCGGCAAGGGTAGCGAGGCCCAGTGTGAGCATGAGAGTGGCGAGGGTCCGTTGAGTCATGTGATGTCTCCGAATATGAATTCTTTTGAGTACTGGACTTGAGACGTATGCCTGGCGTGCAAGTTCCTTGGTTGGCGTCATTCTGGCACGCTACCGTGCAGGCTTAACAGCTCCGGTGTATTCAGGTTGGCCAGGCGTCGATCATTTTCGGGGCATTGCAGGGCGATGGCTCCGAGGTTTCGCATGATGCGTCCGGGGCTGCGCTCACCCTCGTTCCAGGCGTTTTCAAACTCGCCTGCCAGTGCTACAGGGATAATGCACAGCAACGGTTCCCAATGCTCGCCCTGGCGTAGCATCAAGGGTTTGTCCGGCTGTTGGCGGGCGGCTTCGCGCATGGCCGTGAGTAGTTCGGAATCAATACGCGGTACGTCACAGGGCAGGATCATCAGATGGGGATGTCGCGCGACCGCCAACCCGGCACGGATCCCAGCCAATGGGCCCGGGAAGTCACTATTGTCGTCATGGACCAACTGGTCGGCGTAAGGCGCGTATTTTTCCAGATTGCGGTTGCAGGAAATGATCAGGTCATCGCTTAAACCGCGAGTCTGGCGGTATAGATGTGCAATCAAAGGCAGGCCTTGCCACACCAGCAGCCCCTTGTCCTGACCACCCATGCGCTGGCCACGTCCTCCCGCCAGAAGCAGGACAGAGCAGGGTGGTAACGGGATGTTCGAGGTCATGGCACATCTCCATAGGTGCGGTGAAAAAATGAGGCGCTGTGATATAACACCGGGCTGTTTCTCCTACAACTGGACGAGCCTATGAAAGCCAAGGCTGATGTACCTTTCGCCCCGCTGAACATTGCGGTGTTGACTGTCAGTGATACCCGCACGCTGGAAACCGATACCTCGGGACAAGTCTTCGTTGACCGCCTGAGTGCCGCCGGACATAACCTGGCCGCACGTATTCTGCTTAAAGATGACCTCTACAAAATTCGTGCGCAAGTCGCAACCTGGATCGCTGACGACGTTGTGCAAGTGGTGCTGATTACCGGTGGTACGGGTTTTACCGGCCGTGACAGTACACCGGAAGCCGTCAGTTGCCTGCTGGATAAACAGGTCGACGGATTTGGTGAGTTGTTTCGGCAGATATCGGTTGCTGACATTGGCACCTCGACGGTGCAGTCCCGTGCGCTGGCAGGGTTGGCCAATGGCACGCTGGTTTGCTGTTTGCCGGGTTCCACCAATGCGGTGCGAACCGGTTGGGACGGGATTCTCGCTGAGCAACTGGATTCGCGGCACCGCCCTTGCAACTTCGTAGCTCACCTGAAACAGGCGGCACCCTGTGAATCCCGTGGGTAAGCCAGGCAAGACGGGCAGTTTGATGCCGGTCGAAGTGGCGCTGGCACGCTTGCTGGAAATGGCTGAGGCGTCGCCAATCCTTGAGCGCGAGCGATTGCCATTGGCTGCGACCCAGGGCCGTGTTCTCGCCGAGGATCTGCTGTCGACCCTTGATCTGCCGCCATGGCCTAACAGTGCCATGGACGGTTATGCCTTGTGCCTTTCCGACTGGACTGGTGAGCCTCTGGTGGTCAGCCAGAAGATATTTGCCGGGCAAGCCCCGGAGCCATTAGCGCCGGGTACCTGTGCACGGATCTTCACCGGCGCACCGGTGCCAGCGGGTGCAGACTGCGTTGAAATGCAGGAAAACGCCGAGGTTCAGGCAGACCAACGGGTACGTTTTAGCGAGCCGATGCACGCAGGGCAGAACATTCGCCCGCAAGGTCAGGAGACCACGGTGGGTGAGCAGGTGTTGACCGCCGGTACGCGCTTGGGTCCTATCGAACAAGGTTTGGCGGCCTCACTGGGGTGCGCAGAACTTGAAGTCGTGCGCAAGGTACGGGTTGCAGTGTTGTCCACCGGGGACGAATTAGTCGAGCCTGGGCAGGCCCTTGGCCCAGGGCAGATTTACAACAGCAATCGGGTATTGCTGTGCAGCTGGTTGCTGCGTTTAGGCTGCGAAGTGATCGATGCGGGGATTCTGCCAGACGATTTGCAGGCCACTCGCAATCGTCTCGCCGAATTGGGGAATGTCGACCTGATCCTTTCTACCGGCGGTGTATCGGTTGGCGAGGCGGATTTTTTGGGTATTGCGCTGCGTGAAGAAGGTGAACTGGCGTTGTGGAAGCTGGCCATCAAGCCAGGGAAGCCACTGACGTTTGGGCATTTTCGAGGTGTGCCGGTGATTGGATTACCTGGCAATCCTGCGTCGACACTGGTGACCTTCGCCCTGTTGGCACGTCCCTATCTGTTGCGTCGTCAAGGCGTAAGAGAAGTCCGGCCCTTGCAGTTTCAGGTTCCGGCAGGATTCGTCTGGTCCAAAGCTGGCAATCGCCGGGAATATCTGCGCGGCCGTCTGGAGCATGGGCGGGCAATCATCTACAAAAACCAGAGTTCGGGTGTTTTGCGCAGTGCAGCCTGGGCTGAGGGGCTGGTTGAAGTGCTGGAAGAGTGCACCTTGGCCGAAGGTGATTGGGTGAATTTCATCCCGCTGAGTGAAGTGCTGGGATAAGCCCTTTGCGCACTACAGACTTGCCAGGCCCGTTATGGATTACCTCGGGCCTGGCGTCTCGTGGCGCAGGTTATGAGTTAAGCAGCATCACGAGCTGATCGAAGCGGCTGTTGGCGATCCAGCCCAGCAGGCCAATGATCACCGCCGCAGCGCCTGCTGAGTAAGCAATCCTGTGCTTGATGGATTTGACGTCGTTTCGGACCTCTTCCATATCTCTGCGGATGTACTTGAGGTGGGTCTCCAGCTCTACAACGCGCGGTTCCATGTCGTTCCCTCCAGATGTGTTGATGGTGCAATTGCATTCAGTCGGGTGAGCGGGGTGACCGCCCTTGGGTGGCGAACCTCGGTTGACTGGAAATCGGAAGTCATGGCTTTGCATTAAGTGCATGGCTCCCTGCCCGATAGACACTGGTCATAATACGTGCACATCCTTGTGTGTTTTTTGCTGTTGCCTGATAACTGCAGTCACAAGGTGTACCAATACGAAATGACCGTCAATTGGGCTTATTCATCACGACTTGTAAGAAAAAAGTCGGCATGTAGGACTCTTCTGAAAGCACGTCTATTGTCGGGGGCATCGACAACATGTTCGTGCGGGCGCGCTTGCCGTGGGTCGAGATCAAGGTTTCGGAGGGGCTGTATATCAACCTTGATGGCGAGCCCATACAAGGTGACAGCTTGCGCTTTTCGATGCGTCCAGGCGCTTTGCGCGTACATCTGCCCGAGGGATCGCCGTTACTGGGGCGATCACTCCAGCCTAGTCGTCGAGACTGATGATTTGCTCGCGCACGGCAAACAGCACCAGGCCCGCGACATCGAAGATCTGCAAGCGCTTCATGATCTGAGAACGATGGGTTTCCACTGTTTTGATGCTCAGGCCTAAACCGCTGGCAATCTCGCGAGTGGATTTGCCACGCACGATCAAGCGCAGAATCTCTAGCTGACGTGCCGTCAGATTATGGTTGTCGACCGGTTCTGGCTGGCTTTTCTGGGCACGAATCAGTGCCTGGTTGATCACGGTGTGAGCGATGGCCGGGCTCAGGTAGCGTTCGTTGTTGCGTAAGGCTTCAAGCGCGTGTTCCAGTTCCGTGGCGGTGGTGTCCTTGAGCAGGTAGCCATGAGCGCCGGACTCCAGGGCTTGCATGATCAGCCCCGGGTCGGTGTGCATCGACAGTATCAGCACCTTGCTCTGCGGGCGTACCGCCTTGAGTCTTTGCAGAGCCTCAAGCCCGCCGGTTTCCTTCATGGATATATCCAGCAGGATGATGTCGGGGCTTAGCTTCTCGACCATTTCGAGCAGCTGTGCACCATCATTGGCTTCACCAATGACGGCGTAACCCGGAATATCCAGAACCAGCGCACGTACGCCGGCTCTGATCAGCGAGTGGTCATCCACCAGAAGCAAGTTACAAGTCAATGTTGAACCTTATTCGTACTGGCTCGTTCGAGCGCGCGGGGCGCCCAAGGGAAAAGTGCTTCGATCTGCGTACCTTTGCCGGGCTCACTGATGACGCTCAGGGTGCCGCCCAGTTGTTCGATCCGCTCTGACATTCCGGCCATTCCGCGCTGCCCTTCACGACCAGGATGGATGGCTGGAGAAAAGCCCAGTCCGTCATCGCTGATAAAAAGCGCAAGCCCTTGGGGCAGGCGTTGCAAACGGATCAACAGATTTTTGGCTTGGGCATGGCGCAGCATGTTGGTGACGGCTTCCTGAGTAATCCGAAACGCCGCCACCGCCATTTCTTCCGGAATACCGGTCAGACGCTGCTGGCATTCAAGGCTCCAGTTCACGGCAGTGTTTGCCAGTGTCTTGAGCAAATGCGCACGCAAACTGGCTTCCAGGCCAAGGCTGGTGAGTTGTCTTGGATTGAGAATGGCCGACACATCGCGAACTTTGGTAAGGGTTTCTTCCAGTGTGTCGCAGAGCACGTTGCAATGGCTTTGCAGTTCTTCGGGCAGACGTCGCTTGAGCCATTCACTTTGAAGCTTCGCCGCCGTCAGTAATTGGCCAATATCGTCGTGGAGTTCACGACTGAGCCGATGGCGTTCATTTTCCTGTACTTCCAGCAAACGGTCGGCAAGTTCCTGAGGCTGGAACTTGATCGATTTGCGCGAGTTGCGATGCTGCACCCAGACACCGGTGGCTGCCGCCAGATTCAGTACCAGCAGCGCAATTGGAAAGTGGCTGGACAGGCAATAAACCAGCAGGCTGCCCACTGCCGAACACAGGCACAGCAACAGAGTGAACCGGCGAACGTTTTTTCGGGAGGGTGGCCAAGAGGCGACTGACTTGAGGCTGGCGTACATAGCGGATGGAGCCAATGAATGTTCGCTGCGGGCAGACCGGTCAGGGTGGCTGACGGGTCTCTGTCTGGAAAATGCTGGTGATTGAATAGTTGGCTTCAAGTTAGCGCAGTCTGATTGTCAAAATCGAGTTTTGCAGTTTCCAGGGGATAGGCCCGGCCTGGAGTCAGAGTGCCATAAAGTAGAGCCAACTAATTGGGCCGCATAATACCACTTAACATACCGTTGGTCGCGTGCGCTATATATGTCCAGTGAGTCAGGAATTTTTTCGTTGTTGGACGGCTGTTCCACGTTTGGCGGGAATGCGCTGGCGACGGAGCGTCCAGCTTGAATCATTGTGTTACTAAACAGTTTGCAGTGCTCTAAACGGGGAGTTTCGGAGGTCAGAAGTCCACAACTAAATAGTTGGATTATTACGTTGATTCTGTCGTTAAAAGATATGAAATGTTCAATTGCGACACGAAAGGCTGTTGCGGGAAGTGCTGAAGATTATCAGGCGATCCCACGCAATACTTGATGAAACTCAGGCATGTCCTACCGAAAGCGTAGCGCATGCGAACGGCCTGGCAGGTGGTGCCAGACGTGTCGGGGCACGATCTATTTCCATGGCGAATGCTTCTATCAACGACATCTGCTCAGCGTCATCAAGGCTGAGCTGGCCGGTAGTCAGGTCGATGAGCTCAAGTTGCCAGGCCATCAAGGTGAAGCATTCTTTCAATGCGCAAAGTGCCTGGTCATTCAGATCGATTTGAGTGCGTGCATGGCTGAGCAGGCTGTGAATGCACATCGAGAACTCCGATACGGCCTGCAGCGCCAATGCATCGGCCCGGTTGGCCAGGGTGAACAGTGTGTTCAGCATGCAGTCGATGGCATCCTGATCATTGTTGATCAGTTGCAGGTGGCTCAGGCACTCCTCGGATTTGGCCAGCAGTGTTTCCGCCTCGATCAAAAATTCGGGCAGTCGCTGATTCCGGTTTTTACGATCGTTCAGCATGCTTCTCTCCACGACATCAAGTCAGGTGATGCAATTGGGCGTGTGGCGAACGAACGTAAGGTACTGCTGGACGACGACCGGAATCTGTAAGGCGATTCTGATTTTTTGTGGCTGGCGATGAACGGTATGTTTGCGTTCGACGCGAATTCTCCGATTGATCGAGCCTGATTTGCAGCGTAACGAGGTGCCGCAATAATTCGCCATGAGGCATGAGCGGCGTAACCTGGCGGGCTGAAAAACAAGCTCGACAACGGTTCTTCGATCACAAACAAAAGCCTGACTCCATTCATGCAGTGAGAATGGCGTCACATTAATGGCTATTGGATATCGCGAATATCAGGCTGGTCCTGATTGCGGCTAGGGGATTCCCTTATGCCACGGAACCTGACGCGCAAAGACGGGTCGCGCAGAGGATTGTGCAATGGGTGAGTTGACCGCATCAGTAGAGCATGATGTTAATGTGACATCAATTCCTTTGCGTGGCATTTTGTTTGCGGGTCAAGATTGCACGTGAACCGCCGATACCTTTCTTTAGTGAAATCATCAAAAAAGCCCAGGAGTCATTAATGGCCGGCATTCTCGACACAGTAGATCAACGCACACAGCTGGTGGGTGAGAATCGCCTGGAAATTCTCATGTTTCGTCTGGCCGGTCGGCAGTTGTTTGCGATCAACGTTTTCAAGGTACAAGAAGTCCTGCAATTGCCAAAACTGACCCTGATGCCACAGCGTCACCCGTTTGTCTGTGGTGTGGTCAATCTGCGTGGCCAGACGTTGCCGGTGATCGACCTGTCCCA
This sequence comes from Pseudomonas sp. NPDC087697, assembly GCF_044743155.1. NCBI lineage: Bacteria > Pseudomonadati > Pseudomonadota > Gammaproteobacteria > Pseudomonadales > Pseudomonadaceae > Pseudomonas > Pseudomonas sp. NPDC087697. The sequence continues at coordinate 24,571 of NZ_JBIUVW010000043.1, forward strand.
GGCCATCGGTATGCGGCCGCTGGTGCCGGGGCCCAACAGCACCATCATCGTCACCGAGTACAACCGATCGGTGCAGGCATTCCTGGTCGGTGGCGTCGATCGCATCGTCAACATGAACTGGGAAGCCATTCTGCCGCCGCCAACCAGTGCCGGTCGCCAGCATTACCTCACCGCCATCAGCAAGGTCGATGACCAGTTGGTGGAGATCATCGACGTCGAAAAAGTACTCGCCGAGATCGTGCCTTACAACGCCAAGGTTTCGCGTGACAAGCTCGAAGACCCGGTGCTGGAGCGTGCCCGCGGTCGTGAAGTGCTGCTGGTGGACGACTCCAAGGTGGCCCTGTCCCAGTTGCGTGACACCCTGGGGCAGCTCGGGGTGAAAATGCACGTCGCCAGCGACGGCCTGAAGGCACTGAACATGCTCAAGGCCTGGGCCGATACCGGCGTGGTCATGACCGACAAACTGCTGATGATCTTCACCGATGCGGAAATGCCCGAAATGGACGGCTACCGCCTGACCACCGAGATCCGCAACGATCCACGTCTGCGTGGCCTGTACGTAGTCCTGCACACCTCGCTGTCCGGCAGTTTCAACGACTCGATGGTGAAGAAGGTCGGTTGTGACAACTTCCTCTCGAAATTCCAGCCAGACAAACTGGTCGACGTGGTGCGCCAGCGCCTGATGCTCGACGCAGTTCCGGCCTGACGGAGCATCACGGGCAGGCTTGGCGTCTGCCCGTGATGTGCTTCTTTGATTCGGCAGCCGGCTCGTATATCGTGGCGCTTTTGCCCTCCAGGGAGCTGGCCATGTTGCGTCTGAGCGCGCTTTACCGTTATCCACTCAAGTCCGGCAAGGGCGAAACCCTGCAACAGATCAGCCTGGATAAACTGGGGCTGGATGGGGATCGACGCTGGATGCTGGTGGACGAGGCCAGCGGACGCTTTCTGACGCAACGCGCGGTATCGGACATGAGCCAGTTGTCGGCGTTGTGGAATGCCGCCGGTGGCCTGACGCTCAGTGCACCCGGTCGCTCGCCGATCGATGTTGCCCTGCCTGCCAACGATGCCGAACTGCGTGGCGTGACCATCTGGCGCGATACCTTGCGGGTTCCTGATGCGGGTGATGCAGCCGGTGCCTGGGTCAGTGAATTCATTGGCAAGCCAACCCGACTGGTGCAGGTGCCCGAGGCGCTGGCCCGTACCACTCAGGCTGGCTATGGCAAGGATGACGATAAAGTCGCCTTTGCCGACGGTTTTCCGCTGCTGTTGATTGGTCAGGCCTCGCTTGAGGACTTGTCGCAACGCGTTGGCCGTCCATTGGAGATGCTGCGTTTTCGACCGAATCTGGTGATCGAGGGCAGTGAGGCGTTTGCCGAAGATGGCTGGAAGCGAATTCGCATTGGCGATGTCGAGTTTCGCGTGGTCAAGCCATGTTCACGCTGCATCCTCACCACCATCGACCCGCAGACCGGTGAGCGCAGCGACGACCGTGAACCCCTGGCCACGCTGCAGAAATACCGTGCGCAAGAGGATGGCGCGATGTTTGGCCAGAACCTGGTCAACGACGGCAATGGCCGGCTTGAAGTCGGTATGCCGGTGACGATTCTCGAATAACGCTGTAACGCTGGAATGAAAAATGCCCGTGTCTTTCAACACGGGCATTTTTTTATCGCGGTGAAACGCTTAGCCGCGGTATTCGCACAGGTAAGCGGTGTCGACGGCGACTTTCAGCTGGAACTTGCTGTTGGCCGGTACGTTGAACTGGCTGCCGGCGGCAAAGGTTTCCCAGTCGCTGCTGTCAGGCAGTTTGACGGTCAGGGCGCCGGAAACCACGTGCATGATTTCACGCTGGCTGGTGCCGAATTCGTATTCGCCCGGTGCCATGACGCCGATAGTGGCCGGGCCTTCAGCGGTGCCGAAAGCAATCGACTTGACGGTGCCGTCGAAGTACTCGTTGACTTTAAACATGGGCGATTCCTCGAAATGGGCTAAAAAGGCCGGCCAGTATGCACAAGGCTTTTTCGCCCGTCACCTGTTGCACTCAAGGATCAAGCCGGAAGAATCAGCGGTAACAAGCGCGCGGTATTGCGTGCATCTTCCAGGGCTCGGTGCTGTTGACCGGTAAATTGCAATCCCGCCAGTTGCAGGGCGCCGTTGAGCCCCAGCGGCCGTTCCAGTCGGCGGGCCTTGGCGAAGCGCTGCTTCAGATTCATGTGGGGGACACGGCTCAAGGCGCTGTCGAGTTGCAGACGCTGCCATTCCTGAAGCAGTTGTTTGCGGTCGTAATCGCCCCAGCTGGCCCAGCCTTCGAGGCGCGTGTGATGCTGGCCGAGCCAGCGCTCGAACAGCGGCCAGACCTCGGTCAGTGGCTGGGCAGTGTCGATATTGGCTTGGGTGATGTGGGTCAGCTCGCAACAGAAGGGTGTCAGCAGCGGCCGTCGCAGGGGCCGAACGAAGCGCTGGAAGTAGTCCAGTTCGCGGCCTTCGCGATTGACCAGGGTGGCGCCGATTTCGATGATTTCCATCTCGGTTACTGGCCAGCCACCGTCATCGGTTGTCGCTTCGAGATCAATTACCAGCCAATGAGGCATCGCAGGTTTCCTGGTATCCGCGTCCTGATGAGGCTGAGCGTAGCCAAACGCGGCGGATCCGCCTAGCGGCTTATTCAACCTCCAACAAAATCTGACGATTTTTTACCTGATCGCCGGGGCTGACCTGCAACCGTTTGATCACACCGTCGATGCCAGCCTTGAGCGGATGCTCCATTTTCATTGCCTCCAGCACCAGCAACAGTTGCCCTTTGCTCACCGGTGAACCTTCGCTGACCAGCACTTCGACAATCGCACCATCCATCGGCGCTTTCAGCGTGCCGGTGCTGGCGCTGACCTGGCCGCTGACGGGCGCCAGCGTCTGGTCTTGCAACAGCAGGCTGCCGGGGCGAGTGAACAACCACAGTTGTCCAGCGGCCAGTTGATAGGCGTAGCGGCGGCGAATACCGTTGATTTCCAGGGTGGCCGAGCGTGCGTTGATATCGAATAGTTTCAGTTGCAGCGTTTCCCCGGCGACCTGAATGCGTAATTGCCCATCGGGCAGGACGCTGACTTCGGTTGACCAGCGACTGTCGTTGAGGCCGATCTGTTGTAGCAACGGCGCGGTGGCGTTGTTGCGCCAACCGGCGAGTCCTGGTGTGTGTGGGCTGGCGGACTGCTGATAGAACAGCGCCGTGGCGATAGCCAGCTCTTCGGCCGTGGGCGCGTGCGGGTGAAGGCTCGGGTGATCGGCGAAGTGTTGCGCGATGAACCCGGTATTGAAGTCCCCGGCGATAAACCGTGGATGCTCCAGCAAACCGGTGAGCAAACGCTGATTGGTCTGCAGGCCCAGCAATGCGCTGTCTTCGACGGCCCGCAGCAACTTGCGCCGAGCCTCTTCGCGGGTGGCGCCGTAGGCGATGATTTTGCCGAGCAGCGGGTCGTAAAACGGACTGACCTGCTGACCTTCAAGCAGGCCGTGGTCGATGCGCACTCCGTCCGCCAGGGCCGGCTCCCAGCGCGTAATGCGCCCGGTCTGGGGCAGGGAGCCCTGCGCCGGATCTTCGGCGTAAAGGCGCACTTCCATGGCGTGGCCCTTGAGTTCGACCTGTTCCTGACGCAACGGCAGCGGTAATCCGGCGGCGACATCCAATTGCCAGGCCACCAGGTCCAGACCGGTGATCAATTCGGTCACCGGGTGTTCGACCTGCAAGCGGGTATTCATCTCCAGAAAATAGAATTGTCCCCGCGCATCGAGCAAGAACTCCACGGTGCCGGCGCCAACATAATTCACCGCGCGCCCGGCCTTCAGTGCGGCGTCGCCCATGGCTTGGCGCAGTTCGGCGGTCATCACCGGGCAAGGTGCTTCCTCGATGACTTTTTGATGGCGACGCTGGATCGAACAGTCGCGCTCGCCGAGGTAAATCAGGTTGCCGTGCTGGTCGCCGAATAGCTGAATTTCGACGTGGCGCGGCTCGATCAGCGCTTGTTCGAGAATCAGCTCGTTGCTGCCAAACGCGTGCAGGGCTTCGGAGCGTGCAGTGCGGACCTGCTCAAGCAGTTCACCCGCGCGGTGTACCAGACGCATGCCACGTCCACCACCGCCAGCGCTGGCCTTGATCATCAGCGGATAGCCGATGCGTTCGGCTTCGCGGCTGAGGGTGGCGTCGTCCTGCTCAGCCCCTTGGTAACCGGCGATGCACGGCACGCCAGCGGCGAGCATGGCGATTTTCGACAAGCGCTTGCTGCCCATCAGTTCGATGGCTGCAGGACCTGGACCGATAAAGGTGATGCCGGCCCGGGCGCAAGCCGTGGCGAACTCAGCGTTTTCCGAGAGGAAGCCGTAGCCGGGATGGATCGCGTCTGCACCGCTGCGCTGTGCGGCGGCGATGATCGCCGCGCTGTTCAGGTAGGACTGCGCAACGGCAGCGGGGCCGATGTTGACCGCCTCATCGGCCATGCGCACGTGCAGGGCGTCGGCGTCGGCATCGCTGAACACCGCCACCGTGCGATAACCCAGCGCCTGGGCGGTGCGCTGGATGCGGCAGGCGATTTCACCACGGTTGGCGATGAGGATTTTGCGCAGGGTGGGCATGGTTTGATCCTTTGTGTTGTGCGGTGTTTTTGAGGGCCTCTTCGCGAGCAAGCCCGCTCCCACATTGGAATGCATTTCAACTGTGGGAGCGGGCTTGCTCGCGAAGCTTTTAAGGCGCCCACCCCGGTTTGCGTTTCTGCACAAAAGCCATCGTCCCTTCGACACCTTCCGCCCCGGTCACGGCTTCGCTGAACCACTCGGCCGCCTGGTCGAGCAACGGCCCCAGCGGCTGTTTGGTGCTGGCCAGCAGCAACGCCTTGGTCGCGGCATTGGCGCCGGGAGCGCAACACAGAACATGCGCGAGCACCGCATCCAGACGTTCAGCCAGAGCTTGCGCATCGTGTTCGACAAAGTGCACCAGCCCCAGACGCCGCGCCTCATGCCCGTCAAAACGTGCGGCGGTGAGGGCCAGGCGTCGTGCCTGAGTCAGGCCGATACGCTGGACCACAAACGGTGCGATTTGCGCCGGCAGCAGGCCGAGGCTGGTTTCCGGCAAGCCGAACTGGGCATTGTGATCGGTCAGTGCAATGTCGCTGACACAGGCCAGACCGAAGCCGCCGCCGAGCACCGCACCCTGCAACACCGTGATCACCACTTGCGGCGCGTGCTGGGCCTCTTCGAGCATGGCGCCAAACGCGCGGTTCAACTCACGGTAAGCTTCCTGGCCTTGAGCACGGGCATTGGCCATGTCTTTCAAATCGCCGCCGGCAGAAAAATGGCCACCGGCTCCGCCGAGCACTAATGCGCGGATGTCCCGGTTATCGCGTACCGCCGCGAGTACCGCGCGCAATTCGGCGACCATCTGCAAGCTCATGGCGTTGCGGCAGTCCGGTCGGTTCAAGGTGATGTGCAGGACGCCGTTGTGCGGTTCCAGCAGCAGGGTCTGGCAAACGGGCAGGGTGTTCATTTTTTCTTCCCGGGCAGGATGCCCATCAGTTTGCAGATGATCCCCAGCATGATTTCGTCGGAGCCGCCGCCGATCGACACCAGCCGCACATCGCGGTAGGCGCGGGCCACCGGGTTGTCCCACATGTAGCCCATCCCGCCCCAGTATTGCAGGCAACTGTCGCTGACTTCCCGGCCCAGACGTCCGGCCTTGAGCTTGGCCATGGACGCCAGGCGCGTGATGTCCTGGCCTTTGACGTATTGCTCGGCAGCCTGGTAGACCAGTGCCCGCAGGCACTCGATTTCGGTTGAAAGCTCGGCGAGGCGGAAGTGGATCACCTGGTTGTCGATCAGCGCGTTGCCGAAGGTCTGGCGTTCCTTGCAGTACTCGATGGTGCTGTCGATGCAATACTCCAGGCCTTTGATCATGTTGGCCGCACCGAACAGGCGTTCTTCCTGAAACTGCAGCATTTGCATCATGAAGCCTGCACCTTCGTGGCCGATGCGGTTGCGTTGCGGCACGCGCACGTTGTCGAAAAACACCTGGGCAGTTTCCGAGCTGCGCATGCCGAGTTTGTCCAGGTGCGAGCCGAGGCTGATGCCGGGGCTGTTCATCGGCACGATGATCAGCGATTTGTTGATGTGCGCCTTGTCGTCCGAGGTGTTGGCCAGCAGGCAGATGAAGTCGGCACTCGGTGAGTTGGTGATCCACATTTTGCTGCCGTTGATCACGTAGTCGTCACCGTCCTTGCGCGCGGTGGTTTTCAGCCCGGCGACGTCAGAGCCGGCACCGACTTCCGAGACGCCGATGCAGCCGACCTGTTCACCGGTGATCGCTGGACGGAGGAATTCTTCACGCAATTCATCGGAGCCGAAGCGGGCGAGGGCGGGGGTGCACATGTCGGTCTGCACACCGATCGACATCGGAATCCCGCCGCAGTGGATGGTGCCGAACTCTTCAGCGGCGACAATCGAATAGCTGTAGTCCAGGCCCATGCCGCCAAACTTTTCCGGTTTGGAAATCCCCAGCAGACCAAGCGCACCGGCCTTGAGGAAAATCTCGTGAATCGGAAAACGTCCGGCCTTTTCCCATTCATCGACGTACGGGTTGATTTCGCGGTCGACAAATTGGCGAATGGTCCGGCGTAGTGCTTCGTGTTCCTGGGTGAAGATCATTTTTATTGTTCTCCCTAAACCTGGTGGTGATCAGAGCCTCAAAAACGTGCGATACCAAAACTGTTCGGTTGCAACTGACGAACCTCGGCTTCATGGCAGATATCCAGCAGGTAGCCGAGCAAGGTGCGCGTATCTCGCGGGTCAATCAGCCCGTCGTCCCACAGGTTGGCGCTGCCGTATAACGCAGTGGACTGGCTGTCGAGCTTTTGCGCGGTGACCTGTTCAAGCATGTCGAGCATCTTCGGGTCCGGGACCAAGCCGTCCTTGGCTTGCCTGGCTTCGGTGACAATTCGCAGCACCTTGCCGGCCTGGGCACCGCCCATGACGGCGGTGCGGCTGTTGGGCCAGGCGAAGATGAAACGCGGGTCAAGGCCACGGCCGCACATTGCATAGTTGCCGGCACCGTAAGAGCCTCCGACCACAATGGTCAGCTTCGGCACCCGCGCATTGGCCACTGCCTGAATCATCTTCGCGCCGTGTTTGATCACCCCTTGCTGTTCCGACTCGGTGCCGACCATGAAACCGGTGGTGTTATGGAAAAACAGCAGCGGTGTCTGGCTCTGGTCGCAGAGCTGGATGAACTGCGCCGCCTTGCTGGCGCCTTGTGGGGTGATCGGACCGTTGTTGCCGATAAAACCGCAGGGCCGTCCCTGGAGCTTTAAATGGCCGCAAATCGTCTGCTGATCGAACTCGCTCTTGAACTCGAGAAACCGCGAACCGTCGGCGATACGGGCAATGATCTCGCGCACGTCGTAGGGCTTTTTCGGATCGTCGGGAATCAGTCCCAACAGTTCGTCTATGGGGTAGAGCGGTTCGTCCCAGGATTGGGTGCTGTGCAGCGGCAACCGCGCATTCCACGGCAACAGGCTGACGATTTCGCGTACCAGGCGCACGCCGTCGGCATCGTTTTCGGCCAGGTATTCGGCGGTGCCGGCGGTTTGCGCGTGCATTTCGGCGCCGCCGAGTGCTTCATCGGTGGCGACTTCGCCGGTGGCTGCCTTGAGCAGCGGGGGACCTGCGAGAAATAGCTTGGCCTTGCCGCGCACTACCACTACGTAGTCCGAGAGCCCCGGCTGATAAGCACCGCCGGCCGTGGCCGAACCGTGCACCACGGTAATTTGCGGCAAGCCCATGGCCGACATCCGCGCCTGATTGGCGAAGCTGCGTGCACCCTCGATGAAAATTTCGGCGGCGTAATTGAGATTGGCGCCACCGCTCTCGGCGAGGGTGATCACCGGCAGTTTGTTTTCCATGGCGATCTGTTGCAGACGCAGGGATTTTTTCAGGCCGCTGGGGGAAATGGTTCCGCCCTTGATCGCGCTGTTGTTGGCGACCACCAGCACCCGCACACCGGACACATAACCAATCCCGGCGATCAACCCGCCACCGGCCTGGCTGCCGTCCTTGTCGTCGTGCAGTTTGTAACCGGCCAGGCTGGCCAGTTCGAGAAACGGCGCGCCGGGATCGAGCAGCAGGTTCAGCCGTTCGCGTGGCAAGAGTTGCCCGCGCTTGTCGAATTTTGGCTTGGCTTCGGCCGCTTTACTCAGCAGGTTGCGTTCCAGCTGACGGAACTGTTCGATGCAGCTCAACATCGCCTCGCGGTTCTGTGCAAACTGCGGGCTGTGGGGGTCGAGTTGCGATTCAATCAGCGGCATGGATCAGTCCTCGTCCTTCAGCACGTCTGGTAAGCCAGCGCGGTGGAAGCCATTGAAGGATTCACTGTGCTGCGCCTTGTGCAGCGGCCAGGCGCGACTGCCGAGGCTCGCCGCACCGTCGATCCGCAGTGTGCTGCCGCTGATAAACGACGCCGCTGGGCTCAGCAGGAAAACGATCGCTGCGCTGACTTCCGATTCGGTGCCGATGCGTTTGAGCGGCACGTGTTCACGCAGGGTCGGGATCAGTGCTTTGAACGCACCTTCGTAAGTGTCCATGCCACTGGAGGCGATCCAGCCGGGCGCCACCGCGTTGACCCGCACCCCGGCGTAGCCCCATTCGAACGCGGCGGTCTTGGTGAAGTTGTCCATGCCCGAACGCGCCGCGCCCGAGTGCCCCATGCCAGGCATGCCGCCCCACATGTCGGCGAGCATGTTGACGATGCTTCCACCGTGCTTGCTCATCGATTGATTGAACACCTCCCGAGCCATCAGGAAGCCGCCCACCAGATTGGTCCGCAGCACGGTTTCAAAACCTTTCTGATTGATCGAGGCCAGGGGGGCCGGGTACTGGCCGCCGGCATTGTTGACCAGACCGTGAATCGGCCCGTGCTCCTTGATCAGTTGCCCGATCAATTGCTTGACCGCTTCTTCATCGCGAATGTCACAGGCCTGCCAACTCGCCTGACCACCGTCTTCGGTAATTTCCGTCGCAACCTTCTGTAGCTTTTCGGGCTTACGCCCGACCAGTAGCACATGAGCGCCAAGGGCTGCCAACTCGTGGGCGGTGCAACGACCGATGCCGCTGCCACCACCCGTGACAATAATCGTCTGGCCAGCAAACAGATCGGGTTTGAATATCGAATCAAAGGCCACGGCAACCGTCCTCTACTTGACTTGGTCAGCGATGCCTTGTGGCACCGGGATCTGGATTTCCAATAGCTGCTGGGCGAACGCCTTGCCTTGCGGGTCGATCCGCAGGCTGGCCACGCCACCGCCACCGAGGGCGTTTTCCAGGAGAAAATTCAGGCTGTGAGTGCCGGGCAAATACCAGCGCTCGACCCGCCCGTGGATCGGGTCGAGAACGTGACTCATCCAGTCGACTACCACCGCAGGCGTCAGCGCTTCGGCGATCCACGGCAGGTACTCGGGGGCGCGGGCCATGACGCCGATGTTGCTGTGATTGCCCTTGTCACCGGAGCGCGCTACTGCGAGTTTCACCAGCGCCACACTGGCGTCGGCCCGCCCTTGGGGTTTGGGCGGATCAAAGGGCACCGGCAGGGTGGCAGTGTCGAGGTGATCGAGGGCGGGCAGGGCGCATGGGTGACGTTGGCCTTGCAGGTCGATTTCCAGTGCGCAGGTATTTTTGTCGATCAGGAACGAGAACAGACGGATCAATGGATACACCGTCGGCCGACCGCCGACGATTCCGGTCAGCCCTGGCGCCATGCCGGTGGCGGCCTGGGCGATCTCGCGGGAGAACAGGATCAGCGCCTGCTTGTTCGGATGCCGCACGGCCAGTTTGATCACCACTTCGCGGCTGTCCTGACGCTGGCCGTGAGGACCATAAGTCGCTTCGCTGCCGAGCAGTTCGATGTTCACTTCGCTGTAGGGCGCCCAGCCGCGTTGGCTGAACATTTTCGAGGTCTTGGCGATGATCGCCTGACTCACCCGACGCGCCTTGGCTACCGCGTCGATCCCGGCTATCAGACAACTGGCGGTGCAGCGAAACCCATCTGGATAAGTCGCGCTGACCTTGTATTGACGGGGCGGTGGCAAGCCTTTGGCGCCGTGAACGTGCACGGCGTGTTTGCCGTGTTGCTGGAGTTTGACCAGGCTGAAATCGCAGATCACATCGGGCAGCAGGTAAGCGCGAGGGTTGCCGATTTCATACAGCAACTGCTCGCCGACGCTGAGCGGTGTGACCAAGCCACCGGAACCTTCAGGTTTGCTGACGATGAACTGGCCATCGGCACTGACCTCGACGATTGGAAAGCCGATGTGTTCGTAGTCCGGTACTTCTTGCCAATCGGTGAAGTTGCCGCCGGTGCACTGCGCGCCGCATTCGATGATGTGCCCGGCCAGCGCGGCCTGGGCCAGTTTGTCGTAGTCCTGCCACGACCAGCCGAACTCATGCATTAACGCCGCGCTGACCACCGCGCTGTCGACCACTCTGCCGGTGATGACGATGTCCGCGCCCAGGCGTAGCGCCTCGACAATGCCGGGGGCGCCGAGGTAGGCGTTGGTCGACACGCACATCGCTGGCAGGGGCGCGCCGCTGAACATTTCCTTTACGCCGCAGGCAGCCAACTGCTTGAACTGCGGGTGCAGGTCATCACCCAGCAGCACAGCGATCTTCAGTGGCACACCGGCTTTATCGCACGCCGCTTGCAGTGCGGCTGCACAGGCCAGCGGATTGATCCCGCCGGCGTTACTGATCACGCGGATGTTCTGTTCACAAATTTGCTTGAGGAGTGGGTTGAGGACTTCGACGAAGTCGCTCGCGTAACCGGCCTGGGGGTCTTTCATCCGCGCGCCGGCCAGCAACGACATGGTGATTTCTGCCAGGTAATCGAACACCAGATAGTCCAGCCGAGCGCCTTCAACCAATTGCGCGGCGGCGGTTGAGGTGTCGCCCCAGAAGGCACTGGCGCAGCCGATACGAACGGTTTTGTTCATTGCAAGCCTCCGACAGAAGTGGGTGGAGACTACCAAGCAAGCGCTTGGTTTGTAAATGCTGGTTACATCTTCTGCCCAAGCGCTTGCTTGGTTTCCCCGGCCAGCTTAAATTGCCGTCGCAACCCACTGCTTTCGTGGTGAGATCGCACATTTGATTGAGCGACTGTAGGAGAGAACGGGTGGACGAGCAAAAAGCCCTGCTGGTAATGCGTGAGTTGGTTGATAACGGGCAATTGACCGATCCCGACAGCGCTCGCGGCAAACTGCTGCAAATGGCCGCTCACCTGTTTCGCAACAAGGGTTATGAGCGCACCACGGTGCGTGATCTGGCCAGTGCGGTCGGGATTCAGTCGGGGAGCATTTTTCATCACTTCAAAAGCAAGGATGAAATCCTGCGGGCGGTGATGGAGGAAACCATTCGCTACAATACCGCGTTGATGCGTGCGTCCCTGGCGCAAGCGACCAACGTGCGTGAGCGGGTGCTGGCGCTGATCCGTTGCGAATTGCAGTCGATCATGGGCGGAAGCGGCGAAGCGATGGCGGTGCTGGTCTACGAATGGCGTTCGCTGTCCGAAGAAGGTCAGGTCCAGGTGCTGGCGCTGCGTGATATCTATGAGCAGATCTGGCTGCAAGTGCTGGGAGAGGCGAAAGATGCCGGTTTTATTCGCGGCGACGTGTTCATCACTCGACGTTTTCTAACCGGCGCGCTGTCCTGGACCACCACCTGGTTTCGTGCGGACGGCAGCATGAGCCTCGATCAATTGGCGGACGAAGCCTTGATTCTGGTGCTGGAAGAAAAATGACAGTTTTGTCAAAACCTATTAAATAGCCATCACCAAGTTGTCTAAGTGGGTGAAACCGCCTAGCTTTGTAGTGAATGCATTTTTAAAGGTGGGTTTGTTTTGATCTCTTCATCAGTTCGGAAGATTTTGCGGATTTCGCTGATGGCGCTGGGTGCGCTGTTCGTACTGCCGACTTCGGCCGCACAAGTGGTGCAGGTGGGCGCTGCGCATTTTCCACCGTATACCGTTCGACCGGAGAAGGGCGACGATACCGGGCTGCTGCCGCAGTTGGTCGAAGCATTGAACAAGCTCCAGACCGACTATCAGTTTGTCCTCGTCCCCACCTCGTTGGTGCGCCGTTTCGGTGATTTCCAGGACGGTCGGGTCGACATGGCGATCTTCGAAAACCCGGATTGGGGCTGGAAGGATATCCCGCACGGCACCGTCGACATGGGCCTGGAAGATGCAGAAATCTTTGTCGCTCAGAACAAGCCAGACCGTCAGCAGAGCTACTTCGCCGACTTGAAAGGCAAGCGTCTGGCGCTGTACAAGGATTATCACTACGAATTTGCCAATTTCGATGCCGAACCGAAATTTCTCGCGGACAATTACAACGCGACGCTCACTACTTCCCACGACAGCAATATTTCAATGGTCCTTCGCGACCGTGCCGACATCGCACTGGTCACACGTTCGTACCTTTACGATTACCTGCTGCGCAATGAAAAGGTCAGGCCGCAGTTGCTGGTATCCGAGCGTATCGATCAGGTTTATCACCATTACGCGCTGTTGCGTCCGCAAGCGCCGATCAGCGCAGAAACATTCGGCAAGTTGCTGCAAGGCCTGCGGGACAACGGGCAGATGCTGAAGATCTTCGATCCGTACAAGATCGCCATCGTGCCGGTGCCCAAAAGCTGAAACGTCCGCAGGCTGCGATCTTTTTTGTCGAGACAACAATGCCTCAGCGGCGGGCGAAGGTATCGCTGCGCTTGTCCGAAACCTTGCGGCAATGCACCAGGGCATCACGGATCATGAAGTTCACCAGGGTCGGCGACACGCCGAGTTCCTTGGCGATGTCCTTTTGTGGGACGCCGTGCAGTCGATACATCTCGAAGGCATAGCGGGTGCGACTTGGCAATTCGCCGAGGGCGGCGGCGATGTTTTCCAGCGTCGAGAAGTTGATGTGCGAGGCCTCTGGCGAGGCACCGTGAATGACCACGTTCAAGCCTTCTTCTTCGGTACCCGAATACTTTTGCTGCAGCGCCTGTTTGCGGTAGTGGTCGATCGCCAGGTTGCGCACGATCTGAAACAGATAGCTGAGCTGGGCCTTGAACGAGGAGGTGATTTGCGGTGCTGATTGCAGCCTGAAAAACGCATCCTGAACGACATCTTCGGCGCGGGATCGGCAGCCGGTAATACGGGCTGCGATCTTGACCAGAATCAACCGATTATCAACGAACGCCTGGAGTAAGGGTGAGTCGCACCTGCTTGTGGTTACTGGTTCCGTCATGGAAATCACCTTGCTGCAAAAAGTAAGTGGGACGACCAGGGATTCGGAGCCGTCCTACGCATCGAGCGACAAGCTAGGCTTAATGATAATTATTGTCAATTGAAGGGGGGTTAATTATCTTCCTGGATTTCCTTTGTCGACGGCCACTCGCTGCTCGCCACGCAAATCGCCTCGCGGGTGCAAAAGGCCCTGCAACGCAGTGTGCCGCTGCGAACGATGTTCGAGTGCAGCACGGTGGAGGAACTGGAGGGGCTTTAACGTCAAAAGATCGCAGCCTGCGGCAGCTCCTACAGCTGCTCACATACCGTAGGAGCTGCCGCAGGCTGCGATCTTTTACTGAGGTGTAGTTCTCGAACGTCAGTGCAGTCATAGCAATTTGCGCATTGACTGAAAAAACTGACCGGCTCAGGCTGCCTATGCTTTTTTGGTTGACCCCATTCAGAAAGGAGACAGTGGATGCCCTTCGCTACGATTGATGGACAATCGCTTCACTACGTTGATCAGGGCTGCGGTCCGGCGGTGTTGTTAGCCGGCAGTTATTTGTGGGACCAGGCCATGTGGGCGCCGCAGATTGCGGCGTTGTCGCAACACTATCGGGTGATTGCCCTGGACCTTTGGGGGCACGGGGAGTCCGGGCCGATGCCCCAGGGCATGACTTCGCTGGATGATCAGGCGCGCCAGGCACTGACGCTGCTTGATCATCTGGATATTGACCGCGTCACCCTGGTCGGCCTTTCGGTCGGTGGCATGTGGGGCGTGCGCTTGGCGCTGTCAGCCCCGCAGCGCCTTAACGGCATGGTGCTGATGGACACCTATGTTGGTGTTGAGCCCGAGCCGACTCGCCAGTACTATTTCTCGTTGTTCAAACAGATCGAAGACAGTGGTGTGATCGCGCCGCAGCTACTCGATATCGTGGTACCGATTTTCTTCCGTCCGGGCATCGATCCTCAGTCCGCGCTCTATCAGGATTTCCGTGCCAAACTGGCCGCGCTGCCGCCTGAGCGTTTGCGTGAAAGCATTGTGCCGATGGGGCGCATTACGTTTGGTCGTGATGATCTGTTACCGCGTCTGGGCGAGCTGAATCCTGTAACCACGCTGCTGATGTGCGGTGATCAGGACAAACCGCGGCCGCCGTCGGAAACGAAGGAAATGGCTGAGTTGATTGGTTGTCCTTATCTGTTGGTGCCGGAGGCTGGGCATATCTCTAATCTGGAGAATCCTGAGTTCGTCACCGAGGCGTTGCTGAAGTTTCTGCGCGAGAGAACTCGCAAGACCGCGTAATCGTTCTTCGCGAGCAAGCCCGCTCCCACAGGGGATCGCATATCCCTGTGGGAGCGGGCTTGCTCGCGAAGGCGTCGGTGAGGCCACCAACACTCTAACGATAGAACTACTTCGGCCCGAGAATCTTCACCAGTTTGTCCGGTGACGGCGCGCCTTGCTGTTGTTGCAACTCGCCCTTGTCGTCCATGTAGAAGATTGCCGGGGTGGCGGACAGTTCGAGCTCTTCCATCAGCTTCATATTGGCGTCGAGTTTGGCCTGGATGGCGGCGGGAATGGTTGTCAGCGGTTTCAGCGAGCTTTGCTTGCCAGCCTTTTCGTGTTCCTCCAGGGCCTTGCTCGGATCCTTGGCGGCCAGCAGGGCAGCGGATTTGCCGGGGCTGTCTTCGCGGATGATCCCGACCATGATGTGCCGCAGCTGCACTTTGCCGGCCTTCACCCACGGCCGGGCCTGTTCCCAGAACATATTGCAGTAAGGGCAGTTCGGGTCGCTGAACAGGTAGACGGTGCGCGGTGCATCCTTGTTGCCGTCGGCGATCCAGTTGCTGGCGTCCATCTTCGCCCAGACTTCCTTGGCCATTGGCGCGTAGACCAGTTTTTGCAACGGTTCGGCGCTCAGGTCCTTGCCGTCGGCGTCGTACAGGTTACCCAGCAGCACATGTTTGCCGTCGGGCGTCAGGTACAAGGCCATGCCGCGGTTCTGATACTGCGCCGCATAACCACGCAGGCCATCAGGCGCATCGAAACTGCCGATGATTGTCGCGCCTTTCGCTTCGATCTTGCGGATCGCCGCGGGCAGTTCTTCGGCGTGCAGCAACGGGATTTGCAGCAGCGCTGCGCCCAGGGATAGCGTCAGCAGGTGGCGGAGGCGGGGCATGGTAGTTTCCTTGACGGTGTGGCCTGTATGGCCGAATTCGGGGAGTCGAAGTTTTCCAGGGCACGGGCCAGGCTGGCTTCCGATAATTCACCCAGGTGGCTACCGAGCATTCGGCCCTCGGCGCTGTAGAACAGCGTGGTCGGTAGCGCCATGGAGCCGACGGCTTGACTCAGTCGGCCGCCGCCATCGAACAGCACGTTGGAAAGGCTCAGGCCTTGGGTCGCGAGGAAGGTGCTGACGCTTTGCATGCTTTCGGCCTGATTGACGAACAGAAAGGTCAGGTCCGGCCGATGTTGCTGGGCGTTCTCCAGCACCGGCATTTCGCGCCGGCAGGGCGGGCACCAGGTGGCCCACAGGTTGATCACCAAGGGGCCGCCCTGATAATCGGCCAGTTGCACGGTTTCGCCGGCGGCATTGCGCAAGACGATGTCCGGCAGGCGCGTGCCTTGTTCGTAAAGGCTCAGGGACAAACTCGCCAGCAACCAGAACAACAGACCGCTGCCGACGCCGAAACCCAACGGTTTGCGCAGTGCTGGCCGACGCCAGGCCCGCAACAGCGTTGCCAGCAGCAGGGCAATCACCCCGGGCCAGGCGAGGAAACCGCCATCGCGCAGATCGATGATCTGCCACGGGTCATCGCGGTAGTGGGCCCAGTAGGCGAGCACAAAACCGATCCTGGCCGCGAGCAAACCCAGCAGGAACAGGCTGAACAACACCGACTCGGGGTTCTCGCCACCGCGCTTGGCCACCCGCCAGCCGACCAGGGTGGCCAGCGCCAAGGCACTGATCAGCAGCAGGTGGTTGAGCGCAATGGCAAAGGTGCCGAGGGTAAAGGTCAGCATCAACGAGCGTCCCGGGTGATGTTCCAGCGTTGGAGGAAACCGGCGGCATCGACCTCTCCGGTGATGCGCTGGCTGCGGCGCTCGATGCCGTCGGCGCCGATCCACAGCAAGCTTGGCGGCCCCGGCACTTTATAACGGCCGAGCAGTTCACGGCTGGCGGCATTGTCGGCGGTCACGTCCAGACGCAGCAAGCGGACTTCTTTCAGCGCGTCCACTACCTGAGGTTTGCCGAACACCTGTTTCTCCATGATCTTGCACGACACGCACCAGTCGGCGTAGTAGTCCAGCAGCACCCATTGACCTTGCTCGCGGGCAGCGTCGAGTTCGCGTTGCAGCGCGGCGGGATCCTTGACGGTGATGAAGGCGTCGTGGGCCGTGGGGCCGGCGACGCTGTTTGAGGCCTGCGCGCGGTAAACCTGCAATGGATTGAGCAGGTCATCACTGCCACCCGCGGCACCGATCAGCAGCAGGCTGCCCCACAACCCGGAAAGCAGCGCCATGCCACCAAACACATGGGCGGCGCGGCTGAATCCGCCGGTCTGGCGCCAGGCGCTGTAGGCGATGATCAACAACAGTGCGCCCCACAGAGCGACCCACAGCGACTCATCAAGCACTGGCCGCACCATCACCAGCGCGGTGCCGAGGAACAGGAAACCGAAGATGCCTTTGAGCAGGTTCATCCAGGCACCGGGTTTGGGCAGGAAACGGTTGCCGACAGTCACCAGCAGCAACAGCGGCAAACCGATGCCGATGCCCATGGCGAACAGGATCAGCCCACCGTGCAGTGCGTTGCCGCTCTGGGCGATGTACAGCAAGGCTCCGGCCAGCGGTGCAGTCATGCACGGGCCGACCAGCAAACCGGACAAGGCGCCGAGCACCCCGGCGCCGATCAGGCTGCCGCCACCTTGTTTGCGACTGGCGCTTTCCAGACGGTCACGCAGTGCGGCCGGCAGTTGCAGTTCGAAGAAACCGAACATCGGCAGCGACAGCAACACAAACACCACGGCGAAACCGCCGAGCAACCAGACGTTCTGCAGCAATGCCTGCAAGTTCGCGCCCAGCAACGCGGCCAGCACGCCCAACGCCGCATACACCAGCGCCATGCTGACCACGTAACTGCCAGCCAGGGCGAAACCGCGCTTGGGGCTGGCGCCACTGCCGACGATCAAACCGGCGAGAATCGGCAGCATTGGCAACGAGCAGGGAGCGAAAGCGAGCAACAGCCCCAGGCCAAAGAACACCAACAAACTCCAACCCAGCGTCCGCTGTTGCAGACCGCTGGCCAAGGCTTGATCCGGCGCTTCAGTGGCGCTGACCGCCGTTGCGCCGCCACCCAGATCAACCACCTGGGTTTGCGGCGGATAACACAATCCGGCATCGGCACAGCCCTGAAACCCCACTTTGATCTGGCCACTGGCGCCGGCCGGGATCTTCAACTCCAGGCCCTGGCGATAGACCTGCTGGTCACCAAAGAACTCGTCGCTATGGGCTTCTCCCGCTGGCAGCGGCGGTTTATGCGCGTCGGCCAAACCATCGAGCTTCATCCGTTGCTGATACAGATAATATCCGTCGGCAATTTGCCAGAAGAGCTGGGTTTCGCCGGATTCAAGGCGTTCGGAGGTAAAAACAAAGGCTTTGCCGACCGGCAGGAAATCCGGTTTGTTGTCGAATGGATTCGACGCCGCCTGGGCCAGCCCTGCGATGAAAAGAAAAAAAAGTAGAAACAGACGACGCATGGGTAAGCCTTATCGCGGTGCAAGTAGGGTGCACGATGATGGGTGGCGATTAACCGATGATTAACCGCGTTATCCTTGTGGCGATGGCGCGTCGGGCATAATGTCCGCTTAATCCGGCGTCTTCTTAATCAATACTTTTCTACAGGTCTCACCATGCATGTACTTGTCTGTGAAGATGATGAGCTGATCGCCAGCGGCATCGTCGCCGGCCTCACGGCCCAGGGCCTGACCGTGGAGCATGTCGCCACGGCTTCGGCTGCCCGGGCGATGCTCAAAGTCGCCGAGTTCGACGTAATGGTGCTCGACCTGGGGCTGCCGGACGAAGACGGCTTGAAGCTGCTTCAGCAGTTGCGCCATCACGGCCTGGAGATTCCGGTGCTGATTCTCACCGCACGGGATTCGGTGACCGACCGCGTCGATGGCCTGCAAGCTGGCGCCGACGACTACCTGCTCAAGCCCTTCGACCTACGTGAATTGGCAGCACGTTTGCACACTTTGTTGCGCCGTGTGGCGGGGCGCAGCATAAATCTGATCGAACACGGTGCCCTGACCTACGACCCGAGCAGCCGCGAAACGCTGCTTGCCGGTCAGCCAGTGGACTTGTCGCGCCGCGAGCAATCGCTGTTGCAGGCCTTGCTGCACAACCGTGGCCGAGTGCTGTCGACCGAACAACTCAAGGACAGCGTCTACGGCTTCAACGATGAGCTGGAAAGCAACGCCCTCAACGTTCATATCCATCACCTGCGACGCAAACTCGGCAACGGCATTGTTGAAACCGTGCGCGGGCTGGGTTATCGCCTCGGGCCGGCTGATGGCGGAGAGCAATCGAAGTGATGAGTTTGCGTTTGCGCCTGAGTCTGACCCTCGGCGCGGCCTTCGCGCTGATCTGGGCCCTGGCCGCGGCCTGGATGCTCAGCGACTTGCGCAATCAGATGATGTTTTCCCTCGACCAGCGGCTGGTGGCCTCGGCGCGCATGGTCGCCGGGCTGCTGGAGCAATTGCCGGCGCTGCCGAGCAAGGGCGATGGCACGCATTTCAGCGCTGAACAGTTGAATATTCCGGGGGGCATGGCCTGTCAGGTCAGCTCCTTGCGCGGCGAGATTCTTGCCCGCAGTCACAGCACTCCTGAACAAACCCTGGAAGCCGAAAAAATGGGCTTCCATGACCAAATGATCGACGGTGCGCGCTGGCGCAGTTTCACCCTGGCTCGCGGTGATGTGCGCATTACCACGGCCGACCGGCAAGTCGAGCGCGAGGCGCTGAACATGTCGGTGCTGCTGGCGGCGTCGGTGCCGGTGGGCGTGGCGTTGCTCGGTTGTCTGTGCCTGCTCTGGCTGGGGATCGGCCAAGGCCTGGCGCCGCTTAATCGCATGCGCGATGCCTTGATGCGTCGCAGTGCCGATTCCCTTGAACCGTTGCAGATCCAGCCGCTGCCGAGCGAACTGCAACCGTTGCTGGAAACCCAGAATCAGCTACTCCAGCGGATCGGCAAGACCATCGAGCGCGAGCGGCGGCTGACTGGCGACGCGGCCCATGAGCTGCGCAGCCCGCTGACGGCGATCAAGACGCACCTGCAAGTGGCGCGCATGACCGAAGGCGCCGCCCGTGATCAGTCCCTGGCCCGTGCCGAGGAAGGTGCCGACCGCTTGCACCGTACGCTTGAGCAACTGCTGTTGCTGGCGCGGGTCGAAGGCAGTTTGTCATTCGACGATGGCGTGCAGTGCAGCGCCGAGCAGGTGGCCCATTTGGCGATTCAAGACGCGGCCAGCGGTGATCGTCAGCGGATCAAATTGCACTTGCCGGCGAGTTACTCACAGGCGCCGGTGCAAATGCCTGCCGTGCTGTCGATTGCCGCCTTGCGCAACCTGCTGGACAACGCCTTGCGCCATACTCCGGCGGACGCGGCGGTGGAACTGAGCCTGGAAACCAGGGACAACCGCGTGCATTTTCAGGTGCGCGACCACGGTCCGGGGATCGCCGCCGAGGATCTACAACACCTGACCCAACGCTTCTGGCGCAACGGTGCGAGCACCGGTTGCGGACTTGGGTTGGCGATTGTCCAGGCGATTGTCCAGCGCTGCGGCTGCGTGCTGCATTTCGACAGCCGTGCCGACGGCTTGCGGGTTGAACTGACAATGCCGCTGCAGTCAGCCTGAACACCCTCACACACACATCCCTGTAGCAGCTGGCGAAGCCTGCGTTCGGCAGCTGCTACAGATCGGGCTACACCAAATGTAACGTCTCTGCGTTGGCTATCGCAGTCCGCAAAACGCTATTGTCTGCGCCAGCTGACTCAATGGATTGAGGTGATGGCGCTATGGATGCATCGATACACATCTGCAAAGCCGGGCCCGCGGATGCTGGGATTATCAGCCGGATCGTCGAGCGCTCGATCAAGGTCGGGTGCGCTGCGGATCACCGCAATGACCCGAAAGTCGTCGCGGCCTGGACCCACAACAAAACCGTTGAACATGTGCAGCCCTGGCTGGCTGATCCACGCCTGTACCTGAACCTGGCGTTGCTCGACGACAAACCGATTGGCGTGGCCATGGCGGCCGTCAGCGGCAAGGTCGGGTTTTGTTATGTCCTGCCGGAGTGGTTTCGGCGGGGTGCCGGGCAGGCGTTGATCCAGGGCCTCGAAACCTGGTTGATCGAGCATGGTTTCAGTCAGGCGCGCCTCAACAGTACCTGTACCAGTGAAGAGTTTTTTCAGCACCTTGGGTACCGACGCTGTGCTGAAACCTTCAGTGTGGCCGGGCTCACGGCGGTCCCCATGAACAAATCGCTGACAGCTCCCCCGTAGAAAGCCGCCCGAGGGTGTAAATCCTTGAGGTGTTGATGCGTCCCCTGAGCCTGCGCCAGAAAATGACCGAGCAGGCGGCCGTGAGTCACTGATCCCGCGCCTGACAAAAAGCCCGTTGAACCTTGCATTCAACGGGCTTTATTACGCCTGCACAGTACCGTTCTCAGCCCCAGCGCTTCACCGCCTGCAAGGTGTAACTCAGCGGCAGACGCCACGGGGCTTCCTTCAGGCGGTATTCGCCGTTGTCATCGCAGACCATCTGACCGGGCAAGGCGTCCCAGGGAATGCTTTGATGTTCCACCAACCCGGTGATTTCCAGTCCGTGGGTCAGTAACGCCGTGATGATTTCGCCCAGACCGTGGTTCCATACATGCGTGACCGAGGCCTTGAGCGACACATCGGTTTCGACATAGGTACTGTCGTCATCCCAGACCAAAGGTTCTTCGCGCTCGAAATACGCGAGCTCAACGGACAAGGCATCTTCGCGATCTTCGTTGATCGACCACAACATCGGGTGACCCTCGCGGATGAACAAGCGCCCACCCGGCTTGAGCAAATCACTGATCGTGCGTGCCCAGGCGTCGATACTCGGCAGCCAGCACAAGGCGCCGATGCCGGTGTACACCAGATCGAACGAGGCGGCTGGCAACACTGAAGCGGCGTGGTAAACCTCGGATTCGACATACTCGATTCGGGCGCCACTGCGCTCGGCTAATGCACGCGCCTGGACAATGGCGGCGGGCGAGAAGTCGAGCCCGCTCATCTGTGCGCCAAGCCGGGCCAGCGAGAGGGTGTCGGTGCCGATGTGGCATTGCAGATGCACGCCGCGCAGGCCCGAGATATCCCCCAGCAACGGCACGTCGAAGCGCACGACGTCGGAGAGGTAACGGGCGTCGTCGATAAAGGCCTGAATCGCGTATTCCGTTGAGGCGGCATGCAACGGGGCGCGCTCGTCCCAGTTGGCTTTGTTCAGCTTGATGTAGTCACTCATGGTGAAGACCTGTTCCTTGTCTGTCCGTAGGGTGCGTTGGGCAGACTAGCACCGGGGCGCTCAGGTTTTCTTGAGGTTTTTTGTAAGCGCGGACGGTAGCGTCCGCGGCTTCAGAGAGGAGGGCTCAGGACTTCTGATGGAGTGCGTCGAGCACTTGGTTGATGTTGTTTGAAAGCTCGGCCAGCGGATCGGCGCCGTCGGTTTGTAGCACCAACAACTGACTGCCGGCAGCCTGAATGGTGGCTTTCGCCGCATCGGATGACTGACGATGATGTAGCACCACAGCAACCTCATTGTCCTTGAGCGTGGTGCCCAGTTGTTGCCAGCACCACGAACTGATAGTCGAGGGTTTTCAACGCGACGCCGCGCACGGCCGCCAGTTGCGGGTTGAAGCTGGCCAGCATGATGCGGTTGTACAGCGGCAGGCTCAGGCCCATCACCCGCGAACCGACGATGGTCCGCGGTTCGGCCTTCTTGAAAGTCGAGCCGTGGCTTTTGCTTGCGCGGCCTGCTGCATCTAATTAAGACGAATGAGAATCGAAAATCCCGAAGGGATAAATGAAATAAAATGTTTCTTATGTGTATTCAGGGGAATTTTGAATGGAGCGCGTGCCTGTAGGAGCTGCCGCAGGCTGCGATCTTTGCGGCGGACACGCCGATGTCAAAGATCAAAGATCGCAGCCTGCGGCAGCTCCTACGGGGGGAGGGGTTATTGCGGTTTGAACATCTCCTTCGCCCGCTGCTCTATCTGCGCCTGAGTCAGGTTTTCCTTGCGTGTCGACAGGAACCACACATGGCCGAAGGGGTCCTTCAAGGTGCCCGAGCGGTCGCCGTAGAACTGATCTTTCACCTCCGAAACCACTGTGCCGCCTGCCTTGATCGCCTGGGCGTAGCGTTTGTCCACATCTTCAACATACAGATGCAGGCCTACGGACGGCGATTTGTCGGGGTTGCTCAGCGGACCTTGATCGCACGGTGTACCGAGCATGATGGGGCAGTCGCCAATGCGCAGTTCGGCATGGCCGATGCCACCGTCGGGCATCGTCAGGCGCATGACTTCCGTGGCGCCAAAGGCTTTTTTGTAAAAGTCGATCGCCTCGGCGGCTTTCTGGATTCCCAAGTAGGGCGTGATGCTGTGATAACCCTCGGGAATGGGTTTAACGCTCATGACCGTTCTCCATTTTTTGTTGGGGGGATGTAGCCAATCCTTCGCCGATTTCCGGTCGATTGACTATAGGCCAGCCCCAACAAGGCAACCGAGTGGCCGACGGGTTGCAGCATCGCCACTGTTCAGCCATCAACCGTCAACCAGCAGTTTGTTTCGATAGTTCATTCAGATGGTCTGATCCCCACACAGAGGTAGGAACGATCATTTGGTCATTTCGACGGCTCCAACAACTGCGCCCCTGACCCTTGCTCACCCAGCACATCCCCGTAATTGCGCAACGGGCACGCCTCCATCGACAGGCACCCGCAGCCAATGCAGCCGTTGAGTTTGTCGCGCATCAGGGTCAGCTGTTTGATCCGTTCATCGAGGTCGTTGCTCCACTGTGCGGACAAGCGCTTCCAGTCAGCGGCCGTCGGGGAGCGGTGGTCAGGCAGCGACTTCAGCGCTTCGCCAATTTCCGCCAACGGAATGCCCAAGCGTTGGGCAACCTTGATCAGCGCTACCCGACGCAGCACTTCTCGCGGGTAACGCCGCTGATTGCCCTGATTGCGATTGCTTTTGATCAGCCCCTTGGACTCATAAAAATGCAGGGCAGTGACCGCCACGCCGCTGCGCTCGGCCAGTTGGCCAACGCTCAGCTCTTTGTGCAGGTTTTCTTTGCTGATCATTTCAATCACCGCTTGACCTCTAGTTAACTGAAGGTTTTATCCTGCTGAGCTTCAAATCGCAAGATTCGGCTTACACGCCAGGGGGAGTCCTCATGCAGTCGATAGAGAGCAATCGCAGTTTCACCCAACTGATCGAATTCGAGATCGAACCTCAGCAGCAGCCGGGGCTGGTCTCAGCCTTGTCCGCACAAACCGAGCGTCTGGCTCAGCGTTACCAGGGGTTTCTCAGCGCCAGCGTACAGGTCAGCGAAGATGGTCGGCGGGTGCTCAATTACCTGCAATGGCAATCACGCGAGGCCGGCGAGGCGGCGTTCCAGAGTTTCGAGACCGGCGAGCAGGACTTCTGGCAACTGATCCGCACCTATCGGGCCAAAGGCGTCACCTTCGACTCTTACCAGGTGCTGCGCAGCATCGAGCGCAGCCCGGACAATGCCTTGCAATGCAGCCTGGTGAGCTGAACGGTTTTTGCCGAGGTCGATAGCGACTATCGAGAGCGATGATTTTTGTCGCTCAAGGGGCGGGAGTAGCCTGTGTCCATTGCTCAAGACCCGCTCGCAGGAAGCCTCCCCATGAACCATTTATTCGCCACATCCTTGTTGTTGGTTGCCTCGGTGCTCGCCGGCTGCGCCAGTCATCCTTCCCCGGAATTGCGTCCGTACACCGCCGAAGAGACCCGGGAACTGGCACTGGAAGCCTTGAATCGTCGCGGTTTGTCGTTTGATGAATACCAGGCCAAAAAAGCCGAATTGCTCGGCCAGCCGCAGAAAACTTTCGGTTTTGACCAGCATGGCGAGATGAACGCCGAGCGCGCTGTGCCTCTTCACGGCCACGCCAGCTAAGCGACTGTACTGCTCGAAGTTTCACGTAACTGTCCGTGGGTTTCACGCGTGGGCTGCGATAGGGTCAATACCTGACCGACCTTGATGGAATCGCCCCATGACACTCTCGCTGGATTTACTGCTGGGTTTTGCCCTGTTCGCTCTGGTGACCTCGATCACCCCGGGCCCAAACAACACGATGTTGCTGGCCTCGGGCGTCAATTTCGGTTTCAACCGTTCCATCCCGCACATGCTCGGCATCACCTGCGGCTTCTTCATTCTTGTGCTCGCCGTCGGTTTTGGCCTGGGTGCGGTGTTTCAAACCTATCCCGTGCTTTACAGCGTGCTGCGCTATGTCGGCGCGGCCTATCTGCTGTATCTGGCGTGGAAAATCGCCCATTCAGGTCCCGTCTCCGAAGCCGAACAAAGTCACGCCAAGCCCATCAGCTACTGGAGTGCGGCAGCGTTTCAGTGGGTCAACCCCAAAGCCTGGATCATGGCGATTGGCGCCATCAGTACCTACACGCCGCTGCAGGGCTATTTCACCAATGTGATCGTCATCGCTGCAGTGTTCGCCATCATCAACCTGCCGAGCGTCAGTGTCTGGGCAGCTTGCGGCAGTCTGTTGCGCAATGTCCTGCGTGATCGGCGCTGGTTGCGGGTATTCAATTGGGGCATGGCTTTGCTGTTGGTGGCTTCGCTGTATCCGATGCTGCATGAGAGCTTTAGCTGACTTGCGCTTCAACCCGGTGTCCGATGCCTGTTAAGCTCGACTTCAGGAGCGTTCCTACGCACTTTGAAATGAAGTCGTACTTCTTTAACGGCATCCGATCAGGTATTGCTGATTTCCCGCAGTTTGTACACCACCTCCAGTGCGGCGCTTTCAGCAAATACACCTGATCCCGGAACAAGCTCTGCGAGTCTTTTTATGAATAAGCGTCCTTTGTATTTTGATTACGCCGCCACCACGCCGGTGGATGAGCGAGTCATTCAGGTCATGGTCGACTGTCTGGGGTTCAGCGGTAACTTCGGCAATCCGGCCTCCAGTTCCCACGCTTTCGGCCAGCAAGCCAAGCGTTCGGTCGAGCAGGCACGCCAGCAAGTCGCCGATCTGGTGGGCGCGCAAGCGCAGCAGATCGTCTGGACTTCCGGCGCCACCGAATCCAACAACCTCGCCCTCAAAGGCGTGGCCCAGGCCCGCGGCCAGTCCGGCGGCCACATTATCACCAGCCAAATCGAGCACAAGGCAATCCTCGATACCGCCAGGCAATTGCAGGACGCCGGGGTCGCCGTCACTTATCTGCTGCCGGACGCCGAAGGCCTGATCACTGCGCAAGCGGTTAGCGAGGCACTGCGCGAAGACACCTTTCTGGTGTCGTTGATGCTGGTCAACAACGAACTCGGTACCGTCAACGACATCCCGGCCATCGGTCAGCGAGTGCGTGAGCATGGCGCGTTGTTTCACGTTGACGCCGCACAGGGCGCGGGCAAGGTAGCGATTGATCTGGCTCAATGGCCGGTGGACCTGATGTCGTTTTCCGCGCACAAGATCTACGGTCCCAAGGGGATCGGCGCGCTCTATGTCGGCCCGCGTGCCCAGCAGCGCTTGCAGGCGCAGATCCATGGCGGCGGACACGAAGGCGGTTTACGCTCCGGGACCCTGGCCACGCATCAGATCGCAGCCATGGGGGCAGCCTTTGCGTTGGCGGCGGAACACTTTGCTGAAGAGGCGGCCACTATCGCCCGGCTGCGCGAGCGCTTGCTTGAGCAACTCAGCGGCATTATCGGTCTACGCTTGAACGGCAGCCCGACCCAACGCATTCCCCATACCCTGAGCCTGACCTTCAGCGAGGGCGAGTTCAATTCCCAGGCCTTGAGTGCTTCGATCGCCTTTTCGGCGACGTCAGCCTGCAACTCCGCGAGCAATGCGCCGTCCCATGTGCTGCTGGCGCTGGGGCACGATGCTTGGACAGCAGGACGGACCATTCGCTTGAGTCTCGGGCGTTACACCACCGAGCAGGACATTGATCAGGCCGCACAATTGATCAAAGCAGCAACCGCCAGTGCACCGGCGTTCTGGGCTACCGCCCAACCCTGATGCGCAGACCAAAAGTCAGCGCCCTATAACAAAATAAAAGTGGTTAGCAGGAGACATGATGAGTACGCAGCCTTTGACCCACGGAACGGTTCCCCAGCGCCTGGCGCACACCCGCGAGCTGATGAGCCGGGAGGGCATCCACGCTCTGCTGGTGCCGTCGGCCGACCCGCATTTGTCGGAATACCTGCCAGGTTACTGGCAGGGGCGTCAGTGGTTGTCGGGCTTTCATGGCTCGGTCGGCACGTTGATCGTCACCCAGAATTTCGCTGGCGTTTGGGCCGATAGTCGCTACTGGGAACAGGCGACCAAGGAGCTCAAGGGCAGCGGCATCGAGTTGGTGAAACTGCAACCCGGCCAACCCGGCCCGTTGGATTGGTTGGCTGAACAAACTCCGGAGGGTGGTGTGGTTGCGGTCGACGGCGCGGTCATGGCCGTGGCGTCGGCACGTTCACTGAGCAGCAAACTTGAGGAGCGTGGCGCACGGCTGCGTACCGATATCGATCTGTTGAGCGAAGTCTGGAGCGATCGCCCAAGCCTGCCGAATCAACCGATCTATCAACACTTGCCGCCACAGGCCACCGTCAGCCGTGGCGAGAAACTTGCCAAGCTGCGTGAAAGCCTGAAAGCACGTGGCGCCGATTGGCACTTCATTGCCACCCTCGACGACATCGCCTGGCTGTTCAACCTGCGCGGCGGCGATGTGTCGTTCAACCCGGTGTTCGTGTCCTTCGCCCTGATTGGCCAGCAGCAGGCAACCTTGTTTGTCGCGCTGAGCAAGGTCGATGCGCCATTGCGCGCGATCCTCGAGCAGGACGGCGTCACCCTGCGCGACTACAGCGAAGTGGCCTCGGCGCTGGCTGCCGTGCCAAACGGCGCCAGCCTGCAAATCGATCCGGCGCGGGTGACTGCCGGTTTGCTGGATAACCTTGGCAGTGGCGTGAAGCTGATTGAAGGTCTGAACCCGACAACGCTGGCCAAGTCGCAGAAAAGCCTTGCCGATGCCGAGCACATTCGTCAGGCGATGGAGCAGGACGGTGCGGCGCTGTGCGAGTTTTTCACTTGGCTGGACAGCGTACTCGGCCGTGAACGCATCACCGAACTGACCATCGACGAACACCTGACCGCCGCCCGTACCCGGCGTCCGGGTTATGTGTCGCTGAGCTTCAACACCATCGCTGCATTCAACGCCAACGGCGCGATGCCGCACTACCACGCTACCGAAGAAGAACACGCGGTGATCGAAGGCGACGGCCTGTTGTTGATCGACTCCGGCGGCCAGTACCTGGGCGGCACCACCGACATTACGCGGATGGTGCCGGTGGGTACGCCGACCTCCGAGCAGAAACGCGACTGCACGCGCGTGCTCAAGGGCGTGATTGCCTTGTCCCGTGCGCAGTTCCCGCGTGGCATTCTCTCGCCGTTGCTCGACTCCATCGCGCGTGCGCCGATCTGGGCGGAGAGTGTCGACTATGGCCACGGCACCGGGCATGGCGTCGGTTACTTCCTGAACGTTCACGAAGGCCCGCAAGTCATTGCCTATCAAGCTGCGCCGGCGCCACAAACCGCGATGCAGCCAGGGATGATCACCTCGATCGAGCCGGGCACTTACCGTCCGGGTCGCTGGGGTGTGCGAATCGAGAACCTGGTGTTGAACCGCGAGGCGGGCAGCAGCGAGTTTGGTGAGTTCCTCAAGTTCGAAACCTTGACCTTGTGCCCGATCGACACCCGTTGCCTGGAGCCTTCATTACTGACCCAGGATGAGCGCAAGTGGCTCAACGCTTATCACGCGCAGGTGCGTGAACGTTTGAGCCCGTTGCTCGACGGTGCTGCGCTGGTGTGGTTGAACACCCGAACCGCCGCTATTTGAGTCGGTGCTGCGCCGTCAGTCTTCGGGCGGCGGCGCAAGCTCTGGCGCATGGGCGAGTGCTTCGCTCATGTAATCGACGAATGCCTTGACCCTGGCCGACTGGCGACGATTGGCCGGGGACACGGCATGGATCGGCAGCGCTTGTGCGCGGTAATCCTGCAAGATCGCGGTCACCCGACCGGCCTTCAAATCCTCGCTGAACAACCACACCGGCGACAGCGCAATGCCTAGCCCGCCCAACACCATCTCGCGTATGGCCTCAGAACTGTTGCTCTGGGCGTTGCCTTTGATTCGCACGTTGTGGCGCTGAGCGTTTTTTTCGTAGATCCACTGATTCTGGCTGCTCAACAGGTTGAACAGCAGACAGTTATGTTGGCTCAGTTCTTCCGGTGTTTGCGGTCGGCCACGGCGAGCCAGATAGTCGGGACTGGCGACGGTCACTCGATGGGTGATGCCAATCTGCCGGGCTATCAGACCGCTATCGCTCAACTCGCCAATGCGAAGCGTGACGTCCAAGCCTTCGCTGACCAGGTCCTGATTCTGATCGCTGAGCTGTAAATCGATGTCTACGTGTGGATAGCGCTCAAGGAAGTCCGGCAGCCGTGCGGCAATCTGCAAGCGCCCGAAGCTGACGGAGGAGCCAACCCGCAAAGGCCCGGCGACCGCTTCCCGCCCGGACTGAAAACTGTGTTCGGCGGCGTCGACTGCCGCAAGAATCTGACGACATTCGTTGTAGTAACGCAGGCCTTCGTCGGTCAGCGAAAGCTGGCGGGTACTGCGGGCAATCAGCTTGCCGCCGAGCTCGGTTTCCAGCGCCCGGAGGATTTTGCTGATGGTCGGTTGGCTGGTCTGCAGTTCCCGAGCGACGGCGGAGAAACTGCCGCGCTCGACCACACGCACGAAAACCGCCATTGCATTGAGTTTGTCCAAGAGCTACCTCATTGATGCCAATCGGGCATAGTCACTATAGCTATATAGCGTCTTATCGGCATGAATTGACGGGTGGATGATCAACGTAACTCTCCACTGACATGAGATTGCGAAATGACTGACTCACTTGAAATGCTCGCCCTGATCGTCGACTCGGCCAATGCACCGTTTCGTTTGGCCTCTATCCCAAAGCCGGTGCCTGAAGCGGGGCAGGTGTTGGTCAGAATTATCGCCAGCGGGGTGAATCCCTTGGATGGGAAAATCCGTGCCGGGCAAGCGGCTCACGCACGTCAGCCATTGCCGGCGGTGTTGGGGATCGATCTGGCGGGGATTGTCGAGACGCTCGGTGCCGGGGTCAGTGATTGGCGGGTCGGCGATGAGGTGTATGGCATGGCGACCGGGATTGGCGGTCAGCAGGGTTCACTGGCGCAATTCGCCGCCGTTGATGCGCGGCTGCTGGCGCGCAAACCGGCGAATTTGAGCATGACTGAGGCCGCAGCGCTGCCGTTGGTACTGATTACTGCGTGGGAAGGGTTAGTGGATCGCGCCCAGGTTCAGCCTGGCCACAAGGTGTTGATTCACGGTGGTGCCGGCGGTGTCGGGCATGTGGCGGTGCAGTTGGCGCGGGCATTCGGTGCCGAGGTATTCGCCACGGGGGCGGCCGGGCAGCAGGCGATTATCGAAAGCTTCGGCGCGACCTTTATCGACTATCGCCTGCAGTCGGTTGAACAGTATGTAGAACAACATACGGCAGGGGAGGGGTTCGATATTGTTTACGATACGGTCGGCGGCGAAACGCTGGATGCGTCGTTCAAGGCTGTACGCACTTATCAGGGGCACGTGGTGAGTTGTCTCGGTTGGGGGCAGCACAGTCTGGCGCCATTGTCGTTTCGAGCGGCGAATTATTCCGGCGTATTCACGTTGCTGCCCTTGCTGACGGGCAAAGGTCGCGAGCATCACGGACAGATTCTCGGTGAGGCCGTGAAGCTGATTGAAGCAGGGTTGTTGAAGCCTTTGCTCGATCCTCGGCGGTTCACGCTGCAAACCGCCGAGGCAGCTTATGACCTGCAAGCCTCGGGTAAGGCGCAGGGCAGACTGGCTATCGAGATCTAACTCAAGGCTTCACGGACAAAGTCCAGGCGATCCTGGCCGAAGAACATTTCGTTGTCGACAAACATGCTCGGCGCACCGAACACACCGCGTTGGATCGCTTGCTCGGTTTTGTCCTTGAGTGCGGCTTTGACTTCCTCATCGGCGGTCAAGGTCAGCACTTCATCAGGGTCAAAGCCATGTTCGATCAGCACCGCCGCGACGGTCGTCGGGTCGTTGAGGTTGCGACCATCAACCCAGAGCGCACGGAACAGGCAGTCGATAAAGTCGAGGAAGCGTTCAGGGTGCCGCAGTTGGATGCCAGTGACGGCGCGCATCAACAAAAGGGTATTGATGGGGAAGTACGGATTGAGCTGGAATGGAACACCGTAGCGCTTGGCGTAACGATCCAGGTCCAGGAACATGTAATGACCCTTGGCCGGGATCGTCGCTGGTGAGGCGTTGCCGGTGGCTTTGAATACGCCACCCAGCAACATTGGTTGGTAGATGAGTTGGCTCCCGCTTTGCTCACAGATTTTCGGCAACTGGGTATAGGCCAGGTAAGTGGCAGGGCTGCCGAGGTCGAAGAAGAACTCTACGCGTTTGCTCATGTTCGATGCGCTCTGATTATTGTTATAGGGGAGGGCTTACCAGCGTTCGCTCCAGGGCCGCAGATCCAGTTCGAAGGTCCAGGCATCGCGTGGCTGACTGTGCAGATACCAGTAGTTCTCGGCGATGTGTTCGGGGTCGAGAATCCCGTCCTGATCCTTGAGTGCATACTTTTCCGGGAAACTGTCGCGAATGAAGTCGGTATCGATCGCGCCATCGACCACGACATGAGCAACATGGATGTTCATCGGGCCAAGTTCCCGCGCCATGCTTTGGGCCAGGGCACGGATGCCATGCTTGGCGCCAGCGAACGCCGCAAAACCAGCAGCACCGCGCATGCCGGCAGTAGCCCCGGTGAACAGGATGGTGCCGCGTTGTCGGGTCGCCATGCGCTTGGCCACTTCACGAGCGTTGAGAAATCCAGAGAAACAGGCCATTTCCCAGATCTTGAAATACTTGCGTGCGGTTTCTTCAAGAATGCTGCACGGCACATTGGCGCCGATGTTGAAGACAAAGGCCTCGATCGGGCCGATCCGGCTTTCGATCTGTTCAACCAGCGCAATGACATCCTCTTCCTTGCGTGCATCACACGCAAAGCCGTGAGCTTCACCGCCACTATCCTGGATGGCGTCAACCAATGGCTGCAACTTGTCTGCGCTGCGACGAGTGACGCAGGCAACAAACCCTTCTTGCGCGAAACGCTTGGCAATGGCCCCGCCGGTGGCATCGCCAGCACCGACAACCAGTACGACTTTCTTGTTATTGATAGCTGTGGTCATAGTTATCGCTCTTTGGTAAACGGTCGTTAACCAAACGAACGTTATGCTACGATCCTGAAGACGTCAAGGCGATAGGTTCTCGGGGGAAGCGATGCGTTACTCAGCCAGTCACAAGTTGGAAACCAGGCAGAAACTGCTTGAAAGCAGCTCGGTGTCAGCCAAGAAAGAGGGTTTTTGCACGGTCGGTGTTGACGGCTTGATGAAAGCCATAGGGCTCAGTGGCGGCGCGTTTTACAGCCACTTTTCCTCGAAAGATGAACTCTTCAGTTCGATCGTCGAGCGTGAGCTGTGTCAGAGCCTTGAGCGATTGAGCTGCAATGGCGAGCTGAGTCGAGCCAGGCTGGAGCGTTGTCTCAAGCATTACCTGAGCATGGCGCATGTCGAGCACCCCGAGTCCGGGTGTGCGCTGCCGGCACTCGGTGCAGAGATCGCTCGCTCGGACATCGCGGTACGCCGGCAAGCTGAGCAGTGGATCTGCCGGTTACAGGAGAGTTGGGCACGCATACTGGAGAGTGACAGCCTGGCCTGGGCCATTCTGTCGCAGTGCATTGGCGCGTTGGTGGTTGCGCGAATGTTGGTGAATCCAGATGTCCAGCGCAGCGTATTGCAATCCAGCTATGAAGAAATCGGGCGCCAGATTGCTGCTCAAGGTGCTGACTAAGGCAGCGTCAGGCTATTTGCAGATAACGATCATGCTACGGCTGGTATAGCCGGCGGGGTTGATGCCAAACGGATAGTCACCCGGGTCTTCCACCGCGTCTCCGGATTTTGCAAGCACCTTGTAGCCTTTTGGGCCACATGAGTCGGCTGCACTGGTGTAGCACTTGTCCCAGGAAGACGAGAGGCCCGAGCAGTTGATGTGCAGACCTGTTTTCCCGCGCTTGACCTCTGTCTTGGAGGTCGCAGCGCAACCGGTGATGGTCAGTACAACAAGCAATACCAAAAATCGTTTCATTCCCATCCCTATTGCGGTCTCGGGTCTGGCGCCCGAGTCTGGCAGCATGCGCTTTCGCTTTTTATCGTTGGTGATATCCCTGTCTGAATAGAATCCATGTCTGGCATTGAGTTGCGGCTAAACATGGCTTAATTGAGCGGCAAATACCAGACCTTCGTAAAAGCGTGTATCAATCTACTGCCACCAAGGGCTTGGACTCGCTGCGCATGGTCATGGTCGCGCCTACAGATGCCAGAATGATGCAAATGATGGCCATCCACTGTGCCAGGGACAGATATTCGTGCAGAAACAGCAGCCCGGATAATGCGCCGAACGCGGGTTCGATACTCATCAGCGTGCCGAAGGTGCGTGCTGGCATTCGGGTGAGGGCGACCATCTCAAGCGTGTACGGAAGGGCAGTGGACAGAATGGCAACACCGATCGCAATGGGAATCAGCGAAGGTGTGAGCAATGCCGCCCCGGCATGGACGATACCAATAGGCGCGACGAAGAGTGCTGCAATCATCACGCCTAACGCGGCGGTCTGGACACCGTTGTCTGCGCCGGCCTTCTGACCAAACAAAATGTACAGCGCCCAACATACTCCGGCGCCCAACGCATAACCGGCACCTATCAGGTCAATGCTCGCGTTTGCAGCGTCTGTAGGTATCAGCAGCAACAAACCGACGATGGCCAGACCGATCCACAGAAAATCGATCGCCTTGCGTGAGGCATAGATTGCCACTGCCAAGGGGCCCGTGAACTCCAGTGCGACGGCAATTCCGAGCGGGACGCTTCTCAGCGACATATAGAAGAGGAAGTTCATGCCGCCCAGCGCCATGCCGTAGACGATGACGGTACGTAACGACTTGGCGGTGAGCTTGGCCTTCCAGGGACGCAATAGCAGCAACATGATCACGCTGGCGAAAATCAGTCGCAGGGTAGTCGTCCCCTGCGCACCCACTATCGGGAACATGCTTTTTGCCAGGGAGGCTCCAGACTGGATCGACGCCATGGCTATTAATAGCAGGCCAACCGGGAACAGAGTCGATGCAAGGCTGCGGGGTTGGTCATTCATTGCGTGGCGTCGTCCGAAGTAAGAGGCGAGAGAGTGTACGTGTGACACATCATGCTTAACTAATAGATATTGAGCAATATACTGCGCATTCTTTGTGGTGTTGCTTATATATAGGCCGTATCGAGTGCCGTTTTTCGATTTCTGATAGAAAAGCTGAATTAGGTGTTGACGGCAGATTCTGGAAGTCTATAATTCGCCCCACTTCTGGCGCAGTCGAAACGGAAAACTCCTTGGTAAACAAAGAGTTATGCGGTTTTCGGCAGCGGTTGCGCTTCAGTTCATCGAAGCCCGAAGGAGTTGGTAAGGCAGTGTGTTTTCGCCTTATTAACGGTTCGATCTTCTCGGTCGAAAGCGGAGAAAAAGAGGTGTTGACAGCAGCGAGTAACGCTGTAGAATTCGCCTCCCGCTAACGAGAGATCGGAAG
>NZ_JBIUVW010000044.1:0-58837 GCF_044743155.1 Pseudomonas sp. NPDC087697
CAGCAGTGAAACGATGCATCGCCGATGGTAGTGTGGGGTTTCCCCATGTGAGAGTAGGTCATCGTCAAGATTAAATTCCGAAACCCCTATCTGCGACTGCAGGTAGGGGTTTTGTTTTGCCTGCGAAAAAGTACGCGAGCAACCCGACTACGTTGCCCGCGCTAGCTTCCACTGTCTGGCCAGGCGCACATAGACAATCACGTTGATCAGCAAAACCAGGCTACCCAGCCCTAGCTGTATCGCCGGAGTCAGTCCGGCCGGGTATATCAACGGCCATACATAATGCTCAATGAAACTGTCACCGTAACCGTACTGTCCGGCGGGTTGGCGCAAAAGGTTTTCCCAGCGGGTCAGCGGGCAGGTCAACTGGAAGACTTCGACTACCACGGCCCACACAGCTGCGGGCAGGTGCCACCAGATCACATGCCGCCATTTGAGCGCCAGTAGGCCGCCGAAGAGCGCGAACAGAATGAACAACAGATGAAACAGTACCAACGTGTCGGCGGTGATTCGGTAAACCATGACGACTCCGTCCTCTAACGTATTTCCATAGCATCCGGGCATGCGGTTTTATTGAAGTGAGGCTGTTCTACTTCACCAAAACCTTAGGCTCCCATCGTGATTCTTTGTCCATCCTTTCGCCACCTATACTCAAAATACAGTGGTTGGAAACGCTGGCTGTTCCGTTCGGACAGCGGATAGGTTAGCGCTGTCGTGTCATTTTCAGGGGACTGCGATCTTGAGTCTGCGCTTCCTGCTTGTCGTCTTGCTAGCAGTGTTGGCAGGATGTGCCACAGTACATCGCGCCTCGGAGCCGACTGCGCCGGTTGTGATCTCCGAAGCGACCTGGCAGCAGATTGATCAAGACATAGACGCCGCTTCATTGGCCTCCAAAGGAATAGTCAAACGTTACACACGCAGTGCCATGGAGCGCTGGAGAGAGATGGTCTACCAGCGCACCGAAACAGACTTCATCCCGTGGTTTACCAGCTATTGGACCCAGCAATGGCTGTCTGCGAAGGTGGGTTGGTACAAGATGAGCAGCGGGGGAGAGGTCGATCCTGTGGTAAACCGGTTAACGGTCTACCTACAGGAGCAATACCATGAGCGCGTGCTGGACCCTGTCGCCAAGGTCACCGATCCCAACGTGATCATGGCCGACGCAATTACCCTCTATTTACAGACCCTCGACGCGCATCTCGTGGAGATCCAACAGCACTACAGTGCACCTCAAGATCAATTCGACCGTCGACTCAACGACATTCCAGCCATTGCGCTGGCACCGCCACCTGCGCGCAACGCTTCGCTCTATCAAATTGCTCACGCCGAACCGGTTACCAAACTGCCAGCCTATCAGGCCTTGATCGAACGAGTCCGCAGCGCTAACAGCGGTGCGGGGGCTGGGTTATCGGACGCCGGTATATCGTCGGTGGCCAAGCGAGCCGGTGAAAAGCTCGAGGGCCAGATCGCCACCCGTAGTGCCGCTGGCGCTGTTGCCGCGGCAGTTGGCCGAGTGGCAGGCGCAGTAATTTCCGTTGTGTCGGCGGGTATCGGCGCCTTCTCGAACGAGAATGATCGACCAGCGACGGAAGTGCAGCTACGCAAAAGCCTGGGTGACGCGTTCGACAAAGCGTGGCTCGGGTTGATGGAGAACGAGGCCAACGGGGTAATGGCGGGGGTCTACTACATTTCGGGACAGATAGAAGGCAGTCTCGCCAAAAACTTGCCGGTCGTGCCCGAACCTGCGCCGCTAGTGTCTCCTCTGCAAGGCGATCAGGCTCTTCAGTAAGGAAGGCGTGACTACGACAGCCCTTTCGATGCTTGCCACGGATATGAACAGCCCGCCCGCTACTCGGCAGGAGGACATCCGTTGAAGGGCGCGCTGACCATTTTATTGATCAGACTGGCCAGTCGTTTTACGTTGTTCTGATGAGCTGCCACCAGATCATCAATGGTCGGGCCCGCCGGCGTTTGCAGCGTCGTGCGGCAGGTCAGCGGTGCGCTGCTTGTATCAGTTTCGACAGTTCTCAGGCGCCATTTCAAATCGACGAGTGCGTACTGACCGGGA
Source organism: Pseudomonas sp. NPDC087697 (assembly GCF_044743155.1). Taxonomy (NCBI): domain Bacteria; kingdom Pseudomonadati; phylum Pseudomonadota; class Gammaproteobacteria; order Pseudomonadales; family Pseudomonadaceae; genus Pseudomonas; species Pseudomonas sp. NPDC087697. The sequence continues at coordinate 2,069 of NZ_JBIUVW010000044.1, forward strand.
ACAGAATCAAAACGCTGAACATCGACCCGTAGCGATACTTTGCGCTGAGACGTCGCGCCGGACAGCTGATCGACCAAGGCGCTTTTTAACTCGTCGGACAGGCTGGCCCCCCACCATTCGGTTTCCAGAATTGCCAAGCCACTGTTGCCTTGGCGAATGACGATTTGCGGGCGGTCGACCTGAGGCGGCACGGTAACCCGCTCAATCTGGATATCCGCGCCGCCCCGCGAGCCTGTGGCTGGCTGGGCCGGAGTCAGGGTGTGGTAATGAATCGGATCACTGCGGCACGCAGCGAGCAATACCGCCAGACTGAGCAACGAAACTTTCAGCGATAAAGGCATGGGCGTGCTCCTGGGGTCAGTTGCTCGAAGACGGTTGCAGGTTCAGTACGGGAAGACCTTTGGGCCGCCCGCGCAGCAAGGATTCCGGGTGCTGGGTCAGATAGTCCGACAACTCCCGCAGCGAGCGTGACACACGCCCGAGTTCGTCCAGGGTTTCGCTCAGTTGTTGACGTTGTGGCGAGTCTTCGGCGAGGGTAGAGCTGGCCGATTGCAGGGTTTTGCTCATGTCCTGCAAGGTGTTCTGTACACCAGGCAGTGTCTTGCTGTTGAACTGCTTGAGGCCACTGCGCAGTTCCGTCAGATTGCTATCCAGGTTGTTGGCGATGCGCTCGATCGGCAGTTTGTTGATCTTGTCGACCATCGCCTGGAGCTGCTCTTGCAGCTGTTCGAGGCTGGCGGGAACGGTGGGTATCTGGACGGGTCGGGCATTGGGATCGAAGGCAACTTTTTCGGCTTTGGGGAAGAAGTCCAGCGCAATGTACAACTGCCCGGTCAACAAGCTGCCACTGCGGGCCTGAGCGCGCAAACCATGCTCGACAAACGTGCCCATGAGCCGGATGCCAGCCTGTTCGTCGTCGGGATTGTGGTTCAAGGCCTTGAGCATCTTGATATGGGCCTGCCCCAAGCGTTGCGGGTAGAACACTATGCCCACGTTGATAGGGAAACTGCGGGTCTTCTCGTCGAAATCCAGGTTGATCGAGACCACCTTGCCGATTTCCAGTCCCCGGAATTCCACGGGGGCATCCACCTTCAACCCGCGCAACTCCTGATCGAAACGCAGTGACAGGAATTGCGCCTTGCCGTTGGGAGGGGCGAGAGCAGTCTGTTGATCGTCGAACAGCTCGAAGTTCTTGTCTTCGGCCGCCGGTTGGTCGTTGGGGCTGTAATCCGGAGCACGAAAGGTAATACCGCCCACCAGCAAGGCTGACAGTGACTCGGTTTTGACCGCAAAGCCATTGGCGCCGACATCGATGGCGATACCGCTGACATTCCAGAAACGAGTGTTTTCGGTGACGTGGACATCGTTCGGCGCCTTGACGAAGACTTGGATGTCCACACCCTTGCCCTCCGAATCCAGGGTATAGGCGACGACCTGGCCAACCGGAATCTTGCGGTAATAAACAGGGGAGCCAATATCCAGTGAACCGAGATCCTGGGTGTGCAGCATGAAATGCTTGCCCGGTTCCTCATAGGTGAGGGGGGGCGGGGTCTCAAGGCCGGTGAAGGTTTTGGCGCGGGCATCGGCGTGACCGGCGTCGGCACCGACAAAGGCGCCCGAGAGCAAGGTGTCGACTCCAGACACGCCACCAGCGCCAATGCGTGGCCGCACGACCCAGAACTTCGAGTCCTCGCGGGTGAAGGATTCAGCCTGCTTGACGAGTTTTACCGTGGCATTGACGCTCTTCTGATCGTCGCTCAATTCGACGTCGGAGACACGGCCGATCACCACGTTGCGGTATTTGACCTCGGTCTTGTTAGCCGTCAGACCTTCGCCGGTCTTGAAGTTGAGGGTGATGGTCGGCCCCTGTTGCAGCATGTTGTGCACCACCAGGGAAATCCCGACCAACACCGCCACGATCGGTACGATCCATACCAGGGAAACACTCCATCGACGGGTCTTGATGTTGGCGTGGCCGGGCAGTGGCGGCCCCTCAGTGGCTTGCGACTTCATCCCTGACCTCCTCGGATTTTCGGTTTTCCCAGATCAGGCGTGGGTCGAAACTCATCGCCGACAGCATGGTGAACACCACCACCAGGCCAAAGAACAGAATCCCCGGCCGGGGCTCGATATCGCCGAGCGCCTGAAACTTCACCAGCGCCGCGACCAGCGCGACGACAATCACATCAAGCATCGACCAGTAGCCGATCAACTCGACGAAACGGTAGAGCTTCGAACGTTCTTTACGGGCCCAGTGGCTGCCGCGTTGTGCCGTGATCAGCAGGAGCGAGAGGGCAACGAACTTGATGCCCGGCACCGCGATACTGGCGATGAAAATGATCAGCGCAATGTCCCCGGCACCATGTTCCCAGAACTCCAGCACGCCGCCGATGATAGTGCTTTCAGAGCCACTGCCGAACAGGCTGGTGTTCATCACCGGCAGCAGATTGGCCGGGACATAAAACACCAATGAGGCCAACAGGTAGGCCCAGGTCCGGGCCAGTGAGTTGGCTTTGCGGACATGCAAGGGTGCGCCGCAGCGCTCGCACTCGTGAGGGTGGTCGGTCATGTCGCAGGCATTGCCGCAACTGTGGCACAGGCAAAGGTTGAGGTCGCGGGCCTCAGGTGCGCTGTTCATAGGGTATCCCACAGGTCACGAACATCGCGGCCGGCAATCCGGATCAGCAGCAGGCTCAGCACCGCGAGGGCAAACAGGCCGATACCGGGCAGCACATCAAGCAGACCCGCGAGCTTGAACACCGCGACCATCGCCCCCAGCAGGCAGACCTCGAGCATGCTCCAGGGCCTGAGGGTTTCCAGCCAGCGCATGCACAGCTTGAATGCCGGTGAGCGCCTGGACGCAAGGGCGAAACTAAGCACCCAGACCAGCAACAGCAGTTGAATGATCGGCGCGATGATCATGGCGATGGCCGCGACCATGGCCATGAAGGTAATCGGCCCTTGGCTGAGCGCCAGCACCGAGTCCCATAAAGTGGCGCTGTTCTTCAGGCCTTGCAGGCTGATGCTCATCACCGGATAGAAGTTGGCGAAAATCCACAGCACGGCGGCTGTCAGGCTCAAGGCCAGGCGTTGCTCCACCGACATTCCGTTGTAGCGCTGAAGCACCCCGCCACAACGCGGACACAGCGCGGTTTGATGTTTGGCGAGCGCGACTTTCTCATACACGCAATCGCAATGTTCACAGATGATCAAATGATCAGTCCTGGTCATGGTTCGCGCTCAGGGGAAGTCGGAAGCTGCAGGCAGTTAAATGAATATAGAAGTGCCTCGCGATAGAGCAAATTTAAAGTGCGGGGATTGAGACAAGGCGGGACGGAGAGCGGTAGTAGCTAGCGGGCTCCACAACCAAAAACTGCGCGTTCTTGAGGATCAGTTCTTGATGATGAAGAATGCGCAGTCAGTGGTTCGATTGATGGGCGAAGGACACTATTCGCCGCGAATGTACTGCTCCAGCTGCTGGATCAACTCGGCCTGCTCGGCAATGGCTTCCTTGACGAGGTCGCCGATGGACAGCAAACCCAGCAGTTGGCCATTTTCCACCACCGGCAAATGACGCAGGTGCTTGTCGGTCATGATGTTCATGCAGGTTTGAACGGATTGATGGGAGTCCACCGTGATCACCGGCGAGTTCATGATGTCGCTGACGGGCGTACCCACCGAGGAGCGACCTTTGAGCACCAGTTTGCGCGCATAGTCGCGCTCGCTGATCACGCCAACGATCCGACCCTCTTCAAGCACTGGCAATGCACCGACGTTTTTCGCGGCCATCACCATCAGGGCTTCGAGCACCATCTGATGCGAGTTGATGGTATGAACCTGCTGGTTCTGTTCGGCCTTTAACTTGAGCAGTTGCGCGACGGTCTTCATGGGGGCCTCTCCGGTGTTGTATTTATTAGGCGTCGCCAAGCGCGCTGACGCTTATACAGAATCATAGACGCACGCCAACAGAGCAAGAGGGCAAAGCGGCATTCAGGGGGGCTAAAAGCGTCATGGAAGGGTGTTTCAGCTATCAGCAGTGCTGTTTCGCGCTCAGTGCGAGAGTGACCGCATTCCTGGCAGTCGCTGATAACCCGGGCGGGTTATCAGCGTCCTGGCACACTTAGCAGTAGCGATCAATTACGCACACGTCGGACTGATTCTGTGCGCTCTTCCATGCCTGATTCAGCGTTTCAAGAACACGCCCGACAAAGTCTTTGTCAGCGGCGGCTTTTTTGCCAACATAACCCTGGCCACGACGGTACATCTTCAGCCGGGCACGCAAGTCACGTTTGTTCTTTTCGAACTCATCTTCATGGGCGTGGGGCGACAGGCAGTCGATGTGCACCTGGCCAGACTCGGCAATCCACAGGATATGGCTGTCATGGCTGTCTTTGTGTGCCGCGAACATCCGAGCCAGTTCATCAATAGTCGGTTGATTGTTCAGATTCATGTGTAAGCCCCTTGACCAGTGTTTGATCTGTCTAGTTGGTTCGCTAATTCACTTCTCTACATCGGTAAGTTGATATCTGGTACCGAAACCAGGGCGACAGTGGGTGTCTGCCGAATATCGGCAGGGCCTTGAGCAGGATGCATGTAGTCTTGCCGAGAAACTGCTACGCACTTGCGGCACAGAGGGGAGAAACAGCGATTTCCTGGAAGTTGCTACCGACATAAATCAGCTCGGCCACAAGCATCTTGAGGATTGATCGCCAGCGTTTCTCGTCCTTGTACTGGACGCGCATGCCAGGTCAGCTTCATCAATCTGCCTTGTGGGCAGTACACATCCGGGAACAGCTCGGCGGTCAGTCGAGCCTTTTCACAACACTTTTGCCAATGCTCCCGATCGGGGAGACGTCCGCATCATGCAAGGGGAAAAACAACTCGTCAACGGTTTTGTAGTGAATATTTTTAATCACTACATAAAACGCTTTGGCGCCTGCAGGGTCGGCCTAGAGCCTTGTCCTACAATCACTTGCGGGACAAACGCAAAGGCAGCCGTGAGCACCGATGACGCGTAGAATCATCCCGTGAAATAGTCTTCGAGGTTGCAGTGGTGGATTTACAGCAGGGCTTCGTCTTGACCCGGCATTGGCGCGACACCCCGGCTGGCACGCAAGTCGAGTTCTGGTTGGCGACCGATCAAGGCCCAAGGCTTGTCCGGCTGCCGGTTCAGCCGTCGGTGGCGTTCGTTCCCGAGCAGCAGCGCGAGCAGGCCGAGTTGCTGTTGCGCGGTGAGCAGGGTGTCGAGTTACGGCCGTTGGGGCTACAGGATTTTCAGCATCGGCCGGTGTTCGGACTGTATTGCCAACAGCACCGCCAGTTGATGCACCTCGACACGCTCTTGCGCAGGGCCGGTATCGATGTCTTCGAGGCAGATATTCGGCCACCGGAACGCTACCTGATGGAGCGCTTTATCACCGCGCCGGTGTCGTTTACTGGAACGGCAGACGACTCCGGCACGCTGCTTGACGCTCATCTCAAACCTGCACCGGACTATCGCCCGAGCCTGAAACTGGTTTCGCTGGATATCGAAACCACCGAGCAGGGCGAGTTGTATTCGATTGCACTCGAAGGCTGTGGTCAGCGCCAGGTCTACATGCTCGGGGGGCCGAATGGCGACGACTCGCTGGTGGATTTTGCGCTTGAGTACTGCGACTCCCGAACCCTGTTGCTGAAAAAACTCAACGAGTGGTTTGCGCTCCATGACCCTGATGCAATCATCGGCTGGAACCTGGTGCAGTTCGACCTGCGTGTGCTGCACGAGCATGCGCGGCGTCTGGCCGTGCCGTTGCGCCTGGGGCGTGGCGGCGAGGAAATGCAGTGGCGCGAACACGGTTCGGGCAACAATCATTTCTTTGCCGCAGCAGCTGGCCGACTGATCATCGATGGCATCGAGTCGCTGCGTTCGGCGACCTGGAGCTTTCCCTCGTTCAGCCTGGAAAACGTCGCGCAGACGCTGCTGGGCGAAGGCAAGTCGATCGATAACCCGTATCAGCGCATGGACGAAATCAACCGCATGTTCGCCGAGGACAAGCCCGCACTGGCGCGCTACAACCTCAAGGACTGCGAGTTGGTGACGCGGATCTTCCACAAGACCGAACTGCTGACCTTTTTGCTGGAGCGCGCCAGCGTCACTGGTTTGCCGGCAGATCGCAGTGGCGGTTCGGTAGCGGCATTCACTCACCTCTACATGCCGTTGATGCACCGTCAGGGTTTTGTGGCGCCAAACCTTGGCGAGCGTCCACCACAGGCCAGTCCCGGTGGTTTTGTCATGGACTCGCAACCCGGGTTGTATGAGTCGGTGCTGGTGCTCGACTACAAGAGTCTGTACCCGTCGATCATCCGTACCTTTCTGATCGACCCGGTGGGACTGGTGGAAGGTTTGCGTCACCCCGACGACAGCGAGTCGGTACCGGGTTTCCGTGGCGCGCGCTTCTCACGGACCCGGCATTGCCTGCCAGCGATTGTCGCCCGTGTATCGGAAGGCCGGGAAGTTGCCAAACGCGAGCACAACGCGCCGCTTTCCCAGGCCCTGAAGATCATCATGAACGCCTTCTATGGCGTGCTCGGCTCCAGTGGCTGCCGGTTTTTTGATACGCGCCTGGCATCGTCGATCACCTTGCGCGGGCACGAGATCATGCTCAGGACTCGTCAACTGATCGAGGCGCAAGGGCACGCGGTGATTTATGGCGACACCGACTCGACCTTCGTCTGGCTGCGGCGCGCCCACGGTCAAGAAGAGGCGGCGCAGATCGGCCGGGCGCTGGTCGAGCACGTCAACCAGTGGTGGCGCGATCATTTGTTGCGGGAGTTCGGATTGCACAGCGTGCTCGAACTGCAATTCGAAACGCATTTTCGGCGCTTCCTGATGCCGACCATTCGCGGCGCAGAGGAGGGCAGCAAGAAGCGCTATGCCGGGCTGGTAACGCGCGCCGACGGTACTGACGAAATGGTCTACAAAGGCCTGGAAACCGTGCGCACCGACTGGTCGCCGCTGGCCCGGCAATTTCAGCAGGAACTCTACCTGCGGATCTTTCACCGTCGGCCTTATCAGGATTATGTTCGCGAGTTTGTGCGCGCGACATTGGCCGGTGAGCACGATGAGCTGCTGATCTATCGCAAGCGCCTGCGCCGTCCATTGGACGACTATCAACGCAACGTACCACCGCATGTGCGTGCCGCACGCCTCGCCGATGAGTACAACGATCGACAGGGCCGACCGCGCCAGTACCAGAGCGGCGGCTGGATCAGTTATGTGATCACGGTGGCGGGGCCCGAACCGCTGGAAACCCGCAGCGCGCCGATTGACTACGACCATTACGTCAGTCGCCAGCTGCAACCGGTGGCCGACGCGATCCTGCCGTTTGTTGACGACGATTTCAGCACGCTGATTGGTGGGCAACTGGGGTTGTTTTAAGCCTCAGACCATCGCCAGTCGATGCTTGCGGGTGGGGGCGCGAAAGGCTCGATCAAGCGCCTGAAGATCTTCAGCGTCGAGCTTCAATTCGCCAGCGGCGGCATTCAACCGCACGTGCTCAGGATGTACGGCTTTGGGGATGGCAATCACACCGTCCTGACGCAGCAGCCAGGCCAGTGACACTTGGGCTGCAGTAACGTTATGGCGTGCGGCGATCTGCTTCAGTGTCGGCTCGACCAAGAGGCTCCCGGCCTGGGCAATCGGACAATAAGCCATCAACGGCATGCGCTGTTGCCGGCACCAGGGCAGCAGATCGAATTCGATACCGCGCTCCTCAAGGTTGTAGAGCACCTGATTGGTCGCGCAGGCGTCAGAGGCCAATTCGTGCAGGTCGGCCATATCGAAATTGGACACGCCCCAACGGCCAATCTTGCCGTCATCGCGCAGGCGTTCGAAGGCATTGACGGTTTCTTCGAGGGGAAACTGGCCACGCCAGTGCAGTAAATACAGATCGATATAGTCGGTGCCCAAACGGCGCAAGCTGCGCTCGCAGGCCTGGGGAATACCGCGATGGCTGGCGTTGTGCGGATAAACCTTGCTGACCAGAAACACCTGATCGCGCAAACCGCCAATGGCTTCGCCAACCACTTCTTCGGCACCACCCTCGGCATACATCTCTGCGGTGTCGATCAGCGTCATTCCCAGCTCGATACCGCTGCGCAATGCGGCGATTTCATGGGTTCGTTGTTGTGGGTCTTCACCCATGCGCCAGGTGCCCTGGCCAATGACAGGGACGGACACACCGGCCAGTTCGAGCGTTCGCATGACAACCTCCAGACGGGATTTGATGAATAGAAATTGGGCCGCAGCGAAGCCAAGAGGTTCTATCGCAAACTCGACGCAATCCATTGCTTATATCTAAAAGAAATAAATATCTAGTTATTTATTCCTTTGTTTGGTGTTCGATCAGGTGCATTTTAGGGCCTCGCACAGCAGTGCTCGCGTAGCCCAATTCGACAGGAAGCGTAGTCATGACCATCAAAGCGATCAACGTCCGCAATCAGTTCAAAGGCATCGTCAAGGAAATCCTGGAAGGACCGGTAGTCTCTGAAGTCGATGTGCAAACCGCCTCCGGAATTGTCACCTCGGTGATTACCACACGCTCGATTCGTGATCTCGAATTGGTGGTGGGCAGCGAGGTCATTGCCTTCGTCAAATCCACCGAGGTGTCGATCGCCAAACTCTGACGCGGGTGTGACGGCTCCGGGTCTGGCGTCACGATCTCCCACCGAATACGCAAAAGCCCCGCATCTGCGGGGCTTCTTGTTATTGCAGTGAATTGTTCCTGCACGCGCTCAGTCCAACCTGTCTGGCGAGCATTCACGCCTAAATGGGTGGCCGGTTTTATTAGACCACTACATAGAGTCCCCTATCCGGTATGTTCCTCCAGCAATCAACTCGGCAGATACACCGGAAAACATTCACACAAGTGCATCACCCGGCGCCGAGTGTTATCCAGCAGCGCCGCGTTGTTCGGTTGTTCCAGCAGGTCGGCGGTCAGGTTCGCCACTTCAGCGCACTCCGCCTCGCCAAAGCCACGGGTCGTCAGTGCTGGCGTGCCAATGCGGATGCCGCTGGTGATCGCCGGTTTCTGCGGGTCGTCGGGAATCGCATTTTTGTTTAGCGTGATGTGGGCGCTTTCCAGCAGCGCTTCGGCATCTTTGCCGGTGATGTTCATCGAGCGCAGATCGAGCAGGAACATGTGGCAGTCGGTGCCGCCGGATACCACGCGCAAACCACGGCGGGTCAGGATGTCGGCCATGGTCCGGGCGTTGTTGATCACCCGTTGCTGGTAATGCTTGAACCCATCGCCAAGGGCTTCGTTGAACGCCACGGCCTTGGCCGCGATGACGTGCATCAGCGGCCCGCCCTGGTAAACCGGGAAAATCGTTTTGTCTAGCAGCGCAGCGTATTGAGCTTTGGCCAGGATCAGACCGCCGCGCGGGCCACGCAAGGTTTTGTGGGTGGTGGAGGTGATGAAGTCGGCGATGCCGACCGGCGACGGGTACACGCCCGCTGCAATCAGCCCGGCGTAGTGCGCCATGTCGACCATCAGGTAAGCGCCGATTTCATCGCAGATGTTGCGAAAGCGCTGGAAGTCAATGGTTCGGGAATACGCCGAGGCCCCGGCAATGATCATCTTCGGCCGGTGCTCCCGGGCCAGCGCTTCCATTTCGGCGTAGTCGAGGGTCTCGGTTTCCTTCTCCAGCCCATAGGAAAGTGCCTTGTAGAACTTGCCGGAAAAATTCACCGAAGCACCATGGGTCAGGTGCCCGCCATGAGCCAGGGACATCCCCAGAATCGTGTCGCCGGGTTCGAGCACCGCCAGAAACACCGCTTGGTTGGCTTGGGACCCGGAGTGCGGCTGGACGTTGACGTATTCGCAGTTGAACAGTTTGCGGGCGCGCTCGATGGCCAGGTTTTCGATCTCGTCGACGACCTTGCAGCCGCCGTAGTAGCGCTTGCCCGGATAGCCTTCGGCATATTTGTTGGTGAGCACCGAGCCCTGGGCCTGGAGCACTTCTTCGCTGACATAGTTTTCTGAAGCGATCAGCTCCAGGTGGGTTTCCTGGCGATTGCGTTCGCGGTCGATCAGGCGGGCGATGGCGGGGTCGAAATTCTGCAGGCTCATGGTCGGCTGCCCTCGGCGATGGCGGCGGCTTTGCTTTCCCGGGTGTAAGTCAGCACGAAGTGCGCCACGAGGCCGAAGATCAAGCCCCAGAACGCCGCGGCCAAACCGAGGAAGCTCATGCCCGAGGCGGTGACCAGGAAGGTGATCAGCGCCGCTTCACGTTGTTTCTCGTCGGCCATGGCGCCGGTCAGCCCGGCGCTGATTGCACCGAACAAGGCCAGGCCGGCGAGGGAGGCAATCAACTCTTTAGGCAGGGCGGAAAACACCGAGGCCAGGGTCGCGCCAAAGGTGCCCATCAGAATGTAGAACACCCCGCAGGCAATCCCGGCGATGTAGCGTTTGTCACGGTCTTCGTGGGCTTCGCGTCCGGTGCAGATCGCCGCCGTAATCGCTGCCAGGTTAAAGCCGTGGGAGCCGAACGGGGCCATCAGAGTCGAGCCAATCGCGGTGATCGAAATGATCGAGCGCGCCGGGGTGTTGTAGCCCGAGGTGCGCAACACCGCCATGCCGGGGACGTACTGGCCGGTCAGGGTCACCAGGGCCAATGGCAGGCCAATGTTGATGATTGCGTGCCAGCTCCACTCGGGGGCGATGAAGACCGGGTGGGCCACTGCGATGGTGATCGAGCTGCTGTTGAGTTCACCGAACGAGGCGGCCACGGCGCAACCGATAATCAGCACCGAGAGAATGGCGTAGCGCGGCGAAAAGCGTTTGAAGATCAGGTAGGCCGCGATCATCGACAGCACCAGCACCGGTTGCAGCTTGATCGATGTGAACAGCTCGGCGCCGAAGCGAAACAGAATGCCCGCGAGCATGGCCGCGGCGATGGCTTTGGGCAGGCGACTCATCAGTTTGTCGAACGCCCCGGACAAACCGACCACGGCGATGATCACTGACGCCACTGCATAGGCGCCGATGGCCTCGGGCAGGGTAACGGTGGGCAACATCGACACCAGCAACGCCGCGCCCGGCGTCGACCACGCTGTGATCACCGGAATCCGCAGGCGCCAGCTCAGGAACAGGCCGGTAATGCCGCTGCCGATGGAAATGGCCCAGATCCACGAAGACACCACGTCGTTGGGCAGATGGGCTTCCTTGGCTGCCTGAAACACGATGATCAAAGGGCCGGCATAGGAAATGATCACGGCGATGAAGCCCGCAATGACCGCTGACAGGGATAGATCCTTTCTGAGTGTGTCCATGATGTCTCGACTTGGCGCGGCAGAGTCGCGCAGTGATCAGGGGGGTGGATTGAGTCGATTGATTCGATTCGTGATGAGTGTATTTGAATGAATTGAGTTGATTCAATAGACGGCGTGGTTGTTACGAGATGTTTTTTTGCTATCAGTGCTTGTTTTTCGGCTATTAGGTGTTTAATTATTTGATTTATAAGATTATTAGTTCTTGTAAAAATATCTTCGCGGCGCAATACATATCGATTCAATCGTCGCATCAATCGACTCAATTTATCGATTTGATCGATTTATTAGTTGCCTAACCTCCATGTGATATGCTCGGATATTCATCATTTCTACGATGGGCAGTGATCATTCATGTGGGTTCCCCAGCTAAGCGAGTTCAGCCAGCCGATGTATTTATCGATTGCCGATGCGTTGGCGCGCGATATCAGCAACGGCGTATTGAACGAAGGTGATCGCCTGCCGACGCTGCGGGAGCTGGCCACCACCCTGAATGTCACGCCGGGCACCATCAGTCGGGCCTACAGCGAAGCCCATCGACGTCGTCTGGTGCAGGGGGAAGTCGGGCGGGGTACTTATGTGCTCAATCAAAAGCAGCTGGAACTGCCAGCCAGCAACAGCGCCGCGCCGCTGAACCTGGGGCAATCCGAATTACTCGATCTGTCGATCATCAAGCCCTACAGCGAAACCCTGGAATACTGGTTGCGCGGCGCGCTGGTGGGCATGGCCAAGAGCACCGATTTCGCCCGTGCCCTGGATTACGCGCCGGACGGCGGTCACCCGGCTCATCGCGAGGCGGGTGCGCAGTGGTTGCGCCATTCGTTGCCCGATGCGCAATGGCAGCAAGTGGTAATCACCGCCGGTGCACAGCATGGCTTGATGGTCGCGATGAGCGCCCTGACCAACGCCGGTGACCTGGTGCTCTGCGAAGAGCTTTGCTACCCCGGCATCATTTCCCTGGCCCATGGTCTTGAGCGCCGCCTGCGTGGCGTACCGATGGACGATGAAGGGATCATTCCCGAAGCACTGCGCGAACTGTGCCTACGGGAGAAACCGGCGATGCTGGTTTGCGTCGCGACCTGCCAGAACCCGACGGCGGCGATCATGTCGCAAAAACGCCGAGCACAAATCGCGGCACTGGCCGAAGAGTTCGACTTCATCATCCTGGATGATGACATCTACGGCTTCCTCGCCACCGACCCGTCGATCAAGCCGTTGTCGGCGTTTGCGCCGGATCGTTCGGTGTACCTGACCAGTCTGTCGAAATCGGTCATGCCGGCGCTACGCGTCGGCTATATCTATAGCCCGCCCAAATTGCTGTCGCGCCTGACCTCGATGGTGCGCAGTAGCGTCTGGATGCCGTCGCCGCTGACCGCGCAATTGGCCAGCAATGTGATCACCGAAGGCCTCGACAAAAAACTGATCCGCATCCAGCGCAACGAAGCCGCCGGGCGGCAAGCGATTGCCCGGGAAATCTTTGCCAATTTCGAGCTCAAGACCCAGCCGTATTCCTACCACGTCTGGTTGACGCTGCCCGAGCCGTGGACCAGCGACGAGTTCACCATGCTGGCCCGGGCCAATGGTGTGCTGGTACTCAGTGGCACCCAGTTCCAGGCCGAACGCTCCGGGATTACCCGTTGTGTGCGGCTGGTGCTGATGTCGCCCACCAGCCAGGACGAATTGCGCTTCGCCCTGACCAAACTGGCCAGCCTGATCGATTCCGACCCGCGACGTTACTACTGAGTCACCGCAGGCTGCGATCTTTCTCGCTCAAGGTTGCTACCCGATACACTCGGAAACTTGTGCGATAAATTGCCAACTCTCGGTGCCAGTGTGGCCCTGCCATCCAGCTCCTTCATCCAGCGCTCAGTCCAACGGTTTGCCAGGATCCGCGGTACCCGATTCTGAAGTAGTGACCGGTGGCGGCTGATACACCCATGACATGAACAACTGGTAACCCATCGCAAGCAGGACCGGTCCGATGAACAGCCCGATGATGCCGCTGCTCAGCATGCCGCCGAGGGCGCCGATCAGGATGATCGGCATCGGCACCGCTACGCCGCGGCCCAGCATTAAGGGTTTCAGCACGTTGTCGGAAAGGCCCGCGAGCACGAGCCACACGGTGAAAATGATGCTCGAAACACCGACGCCGTCGCGGAAAAAAACGTAGAGCACCACGGGAGTAATGATCAGCAGCGTGGGCAATTGTATGATCCCCACCAACAGCACTAGCAACGCCAGAACACCTGCGCCCGGAACACCCATCACCACCAGGCCAATGCCCACCAGCACCATCTGGATAAAGGCAACACCGACCACACCTTGGGCCACGGCGCGAATGGTTGCGGTGCAGAGCGACGCCAGTCCGGGGCCGTGTTCCGGACCGGAAATCCGTGTGGCGATGGCCAGCGCGGTGCGTTGGCCACTGTCGCCATGGGCCATGATCAAACCAGAAATGAACAGCGCCAGCACAAACACCATGATCCCTGCACCGGCGCCGGCCAGTCGGGTCAGCACGGTTCTGCTCAAATCCTTGAGGTGCGGTGCGATTTGCGAAAAGACCCAGCTCAGGTTCTCCGAGGCATGGGTCCAGAGACTGAACAGCGGCTCGCCGATCAGCGGCCAGGTTTGCACGACTGCAGGCGGCGGCGGAATCTCGAAGGTCCGACCCTGCATTGTGTGCATGTTGGCCTGAACGGAATCTGCAATCGAGGCGCCCAGCAGCCCCATCGGCACGATCAGGCAGGCGAGCCCGAGGATCACCACAATCACTGCGGCCAAGCCGTGTCGATCGCCCAGAGTGGCAGCCAGTTTCTGATTCAGCGGGTAAAGCGTGATCGCCAGAATCACCGACCACAACACGATGTTCATGAACGGATGGAAGATCTGAAAGCAGAACATCACCAGTACAGCGATCAGCCCGGCGCGGATCAGCACGTCGAGTAGCTCGCGGGCATTGTTCAATCCCATGATTCGGTTGTTGCTCATCTGCATTGGCTCCGTTGCTGGCTGCCTGAAGTCTAGACAGCTTTGTTCGGTGCGCCGGGCAAATTAGGAGGGCGATCTGAAAAGCAAAAAGGGCGCCCGAGGGCGCCCAAAATCACCTTAACCGAGGAGCCAGGTGAGGCCGTTCGTGTAACGGCAGCGGTGGTAAGGCGCTGCGTGAACGGTAATGCGTGACGCGCCCGACAAGGGCGCGCCGTTGTCTATTCAGTGCAGTCGCGGTGAAGCGCGACGGCGTTAAGCCGTCGCACCGATCCGTTGGGTAACAGGTCGCTGTGAGTCAGGTTGCTTCCAGGATTCGCTCGCGGTCTGATCCATGGCTTCCTGGATCGCGAGTTTGCGATTGGCTTCGGCCTTGCGGCTGAAGTACCAGACCATGAAGGTCACGATCGACACCGCCAGCAGAATCAGGCTCGCCACGGCGTTGATCTCAGGCTTCACGCCCAGACGCACGGCCGAGAACACTTCCATTGGCAGGGTGGTCGAGCCCGGGCCCGACACGAAGCTCGCCAACACCAGGTCATCCAGCGACAGGGCGAACGACATCATGCCGCCCGCGGCCAGCGATGGCGCGATCATCGGAATGGTGATCAGGAAGAACACCTTCAATGGCCGTGCACCGAGGTCCATGGCGGCCTCTTCGATGGACAGGTCCAGCTCACGCAAGCGCGCCGACACCACCACCGCCACATAGGCAGCACAGAACGTGGTGTGGGCGATCCAGATGGTGAAGATGCCCCGTTCCTGCGGCCAGCCGATCATCTGCGCCATGGCCACGAACAGCAGCAACAACGACAGACCGGTGATCACTTCCGGCATCACCAACGGCGCGGTGACCAGGCCGCCGAACAGCGTGCGACCCTTGAAGCGGGTGACGCGGGTCAGCACGAAGGCCGCCAAAGTGCCCAGCGCTACCGCAGCAATCGAGGTGTAGCAGGCGATTTCCAGCGAGCGCACCACCGAGCCCATCAGTTGGGTGTTATCCAGCAGGCCGACGTACCACTTCACCGACCAGCCGCCCCAGACTGTCACCAGTTTCGAGGCGTTGAACGAGTAGATCACCAGAATCAGCATCGGCATGTAGATGAACAGCAGGCCGAACACCAGCATCATTCTTGAAAATCCGAAACGGTTCATGCCCGTCCCTCCATCTCTTTGGCTTGGCTGCGGTTGAACAGGATGATCGGCACAATCAGGATCGCCAGCATCACCACCGCCAACGCGGACGCCACCGGCCAGTCACGGTTGTTGAAGAACTCCTGCCACAGCACGCGACCGATCATCAGGGTTTCCGGGCCACCGAGCAGTTCCGGAATCACGAACTCACCGACCACCGGAATGAACACCAGCATGCAGCCGGCGATAATGCCGTTCTTGGCCAGCGGTACGGTGATTTTCCAGAAGTTGTTGAAGTTGCTTGAACCCAGGTCCGATGCGGCTTCCAGCAGACTCTGGTCATGCTTGACCAGGTTGGCGTACAGCGGCAGCACCATGAACGGCAGGTAGGCATACACCACGCCGATATAGACCGCGGTGTTGGTGTTGAGGACTTCTATCGGCTCCGAAATCAGCCCGGTCCACAGCAGAAACGCATTGAGCAAGCCATTGTTGCTGAGGATACCCATCCAGGCGTAAACGCGGATCAGGATCGCCGTCCAGGTCGGCATCATGATCAGCAGCAGCAACACGTTCTGCGCTTCCTTGCTGGCCTTGGAAATCGCGTAGGCCATCGGGAAGCCGATTACCAGGCACATGGCCGTGCTGAGGGCGGCCATTTTCAAGGAGCCCAGATAAGCCGAGATGTACAGCTCATCGTCGCCCAGCATGGCGTAGTTGCCGAGGTTCAACAGCAGATGAAATTTCTGCTCAGCGAAGCTGTAGATCTCGGAGTAGGGTGGAATGGCCAGGGCTGCTTCGGAAAAACTGATCTTCATCACCAGGAAAAACGGCAGCATGAAGAACAGGCACAGCCACAGGAATGGAATACCGATGACGACTTTACGGCCGCTCGGCAAAAACCGCTGAAACTGCTGAGTGAGAGTGTTCATGTGCGCAGTACCACGCCGCTATCGTCTTCCCACCAGACGTAGACCTGATCGTCCCAGGTTGGGCGGGTGCCACGGCGTTCGGCGTTGGCCATGAACGACTGCACGATCTTGCCGCTTGGCAACTCCACGTAGAACACCGAGTGCCCACCGAGGTAGGCGATGTCATGCACCTTGCCTTGGGACCAGTTGTAACGGGTCTCGGGTTTGAGGGTGCTGACCAGCAGTTTTTCCGGGCGGATGGCGTAGGTGATCGACTTGTCCTGCACCGACGTACTCACGCCGTGGCCGACGTAGATCTTCTGATCCAGGTCCGGGCTGTGAATGATCGCGTGACCTTCCAGATCTTCTACAACGGTGCCGTCGAAGGAGTTCACGTTGCCGATGAATTCGCAGACCATGCGGCTGACCGGCGCTTCATAGATGTCGACCGGGCTGCCGATCTGGGCGATCCAGCCCAGGTGCATGATCGCAATGCGCTCGGCCATGGTCATGGCCTCTTCCTGATCGTGGGTCACCATGACGCAGGTCACGCCGACGCGCTCGATGATTTCCACCAGTTCGAGCTGCATCTGCGAGCGCAGCTTTTTATCCAGTGCGCCCATCGGTTCGTCGAGCAGCAGCAGCTTCGGCCGTTTGGCCAGTGAGCGGGCCAGTGCAACACGTTGACGTTGACCGCCAGAGAGTTGGTGCGGCTTGCGCTTGGCGTACTGGGTCATGTGAACCAGCTTGAGCATTTCCTCGACGCGGGCGTCGATTTCGCTGGCGGGAAGGCGATCCTGCTTCAGGCCGAAGGCAATGTTCTGCGCCACGGTCATGTGCGGGAACAGCGCGTAGGACTGGAACATCATGTTGATCGGCCGCTCATAGGGCGGCATATCGGTGATGTCTACGCCATCGAGGTAGATTCGCCCTTCGGTCGGCCGCTCAAAGCCTGCCAGCATGCGCAGGAGTGTCGATTTACCGGAACCCGAACCGCCCAGCATGGCGAAGATTTCGCCTTGGTAGATGTCCAGGGATACATCGTCTACGGCAACGGTTTCATCAAATTTCTTGGTTACGCGGTCGACTCTCACCAGAACCTTCTTGGGTTGCTGGTTACCTTCTAGAGCCTTCCTGTAGATGCTGGAGGCGTTTGCCATGTGAAACTCCCAACAGGTGTCAGTCGTCGGGCCAATGCGGCCTGACGTAATAGTTGATTGCGAACCCGCACTGAGCAGGTCTATTCGGCGCCGCCTTCCTGGCTGCCGGGTGATGCTTTTTGTTCTAGCGTTTTGTTGTATTCGTGAAAGGCTGGCGCGCAAGGGCGCACCCGCCGGGCTCACGGGGGCAGTTAAATCGTTGAGTGCTGTTTGAGGTCGTCAGTCAGCGCGTATTACGCAGCGCCGCCCGTTGTCGGCACGCGTCGCCGAACGCCTGGAAAATACTCAAGTAGGGAGGGTTGGCCAGGACCTGCCATTCCGGGTGCCATTGCACGCCGAGGGCGAAGGCCTTGCTGTGTTCGACGGAGATAGCCTCGATCAGGCCATCGGGTGCGATGGCCTCGGCGCGCAGGCCGGGGGCAAGTCGGTCGATGCCTTGGCTGTGAATCGAATTGACCTGGAACACCTGCGGCAATTCCAGCGCTTCGAACACACCGCCCGGTTGCACGTTGACCGCATGCGCCGGTGCGTACTGCACCGCCAGATCCGGATGATCCGCTTCCCGGTGATCAAGCATGCCGGGCAGTTCGTGGACCTTCTGATGAAGGCTGCCACCGAACGCCACGTTCATTTCCTGAAAGCCGCGACAGATACCGAGCACCGGAACACCGGCAGCGATGGCTGCGCGTAATAGAGGAAGGGTCGTGGCATCCCGTTGCGGATCGTGATCCGTGCCGGGTGCACTGGCGGGGCCCTGGTAGTGGAACGGTTCCACATTGGAGGGCGAGCCGGTCAGCAGCAAACCGTCGAGATGCGCGAGCACCTCATCAATCTCGGTCAGATCGCCTAAGGAAGGAATGACCACCGGCAACCCCAAAGCCGCGACGCTGACAGCACGCAAGTACTTGTCGCCGCTGACGTGGTAGGGGTGCAGGCCAATCTGTTTGACGCACGCAGTAACGCCGATCAATGGCTTGAGTGCCATTTTTATCACCTCGAAGTTTCACACTTGAACGAGCTTTTCCGGAGCTTAGCCTCGTTGATTTTAATTAACAACTCTCATGTAAAAAATTCTAAACGCCGTACGTCCGATGTTCAGGATTTTTGCTCGCTCAAAAGCTGATGTGGCACTCATGTGCCCTAAAAAGGCCCGAAAAATAACGCTGAAAGGTCAAGTGTTCGCTATTGACTTCACTTTGCCTTTCGGATTGACTGGGCTCGTGAAAGTGCAGTGAACATAATAATTAACAGCTAATAGGTGCATCATGTCGGTCCCTCTGCGTGCCGTTCAACTCAACGAAGCAAACGCATTCCTTAAGAAATATCCTGAGGTTTTGTACGTCGACCTTCTGATTGCGGATATGAACGGTGTGGTGCGCGGCAAGCGCATCGAGCGCACCAGTCTTCATAAGGTTTACGAAAAAGGCATTAACCTCCCAGCCTCGCTGTTTGCCCTGGATATCAACGGCTCAACAGTGGAAAGCACAGGCCTGGGCCTGGATATCGGTGACTCTGACCGAATCTGCTACCCGATTCCCGGCACCCTGAGCATCGAGCCTTGGCAGAAGCGCCCCACCGCGCAACTGTTGATGACCATGCACGAACTCGAAGGCCAGCCGTTCTTCGCCGACCCGCGTGAAGTGTTGGCCAATGTGGTGCGCAAGTTCGACGACATGGGCCTGACCATCTGCGCCGCGTTCGAGCTGGAGTTCTACCTGATCGACCAGGACAACGTGAACGGTCGTCCACAGTCGCCACGCTCGCCGGTGTCCGGCAAGCGTCCGATGTCGACTCAGGTGTACCTGATCGACGATCTGGACGAATACGTCGACTGCCTGCAAGACATCCTCGAAGGCGCGAAAGAGCAGGGCATCCCTGCTGATGCCATCGTCAAGGAAAGTGCCCCGGCGCAGTTCGAAGTGAACCTGCATCACGTCTCCGACCCGATCAAGGCCTGCGACTACGCGGTACTGCTCAAGCGTCTGGTGAAGAACATCGCCTACGACCATGAAATGGACACCACCTTCATGGCCAAGCCTTATCCGGGCCAGGCGGGCAACGGTCTGCACGTCCACATTTCGATCCTTGATAAAGAAGGCAACAACATCTTTGCCAGCGAGGATCCCGAGCAGAACGCCGCACTGCGTCACGCGATCGGCGGTGTGCTCGAGACCCTGCCGGCGCAGATGGCGTTCCTCTGCCCGAACGTCAACTCGTACCGTCGTTTCGGCGCACAGTTCTACGTGCCGAACTCGCCGAGCTGGGGCATCGACAACCGCACCGTTGCGGTCCGTGTGCCAACCGGTTCTGCAGATGCCGTGCGCATCGAGCACCGTGTCGCTGGCGCCGATGCCAACCCGTACCTGCTGATGGCGTCGGTCCTGGCCGGTATTCACCATGGCCTGACCAACGAAATCGAGCCGGGCCCGCCGGTGGAAGGCAACAGCTACGAGCAGAACGAACAGAGCCTGCCGAACAACCTGCGCGATGCACTGCGTGAGCTGGACGACAGCGAAGTCATGGCCAAATACATCGACCCGCTGTACATCGACGTGTTCGTGGCGTGTAAGGAAAGCGAGCTGGCCGAGTTCGAGAATTCCATCTCGGACCTTGAGTACAACTGGTACCTGCACACGGTCTGATTGGCTGGTGAATAACCCCGTAGGAGCTGCCGAAGGCTGCGATCTTTTGACTTTGATTTTTACAGGCAAGATCAAAAGATCGCAGCCTTCGGCAGCTCCTACGGGTATCAGCCTGAAGATCACTTATTTCTCTGCGTCGAGTCACAACAATGACAAACACTCGCAGCGACTGGGAGCAACGCTTTCAGTCCCTAACACTAGAAGGTCGGGCATTCATTGACGGCCAATACTGCTCGGCACTTAGCCGCGACACGTTTGAATGCATGAGCCCGGTGGACGGCCGCTTTCTGGCGGCCGTCGCCAGCACCGACGAAGCCGACGCGAATGTGGCGGTGCAGGTTGCGCGCCGGGCGTTCGAGTCCGGCGTCTGGGCCAAACTGGCCCCGGCGGAGCGCAAGCGCATCCTGATTCGCTTCGCTGATCTGATTCTGGCGAACCAGGAAGAACTGGCGCTGCTGGAAACCCTCGACATGGGCAAGCCGATCAGCGACTCCATGGCCATCGACATTCCAGCGACCGCCAACGCGATCCGCTGGAGCGCCGAGGCGATCGACAAGATCTACGACGAAGTCGCGCCGACACCTCACGATCAGTTGGGCCTCATCACTCGCGAACCGGCGGGCGTGGTTGCGGCCATCGTGCCGTGGAACTTCCCGTTGATCATGGCCAGCTGGAAGTTCGCCCCGGCCCTGGCGGCGGGTAA
This sequence comes from Pseudomonas sp. NPDC087697, assembly GCF_044743155.1. Taxonomy (NCBI): domain Bacteria; kingdom Pseudomonadati; phylum Pseudomonadota; class Gammaproteobacteria; order Pseudomonadales; family Pseudomonadaceae; genus Pseudomonas; species Pseudomonas sp. NPDC087697. Next base: position 22,912 of record NZ_JBIUVW010000044.1, read on the forward strand.
CTCGTTCATCCTCAAGCCTTCGGAAAAGTCACCGCTGACGGCGATTCGCATCGCCCAACTGGCGCTGGACGCGGGCATCCCGAAAGGCGTGTTCAACGTCCTGCCGGGCTTCGGTCACACCGTCGGCAAGGCGCTGGCGTTGCACATGGATGTCGACGTGCTGGCCTTCACCGGCTCGACCGCGATTGCCAAGCAACTGCTGATCTACGCCGGGCAAAGCAACATGAAACGCGTTTGGCTGGAAGCCGGTGGCAAGAGCCCGAACGTGGTGTTTGCCGACGCGCCGGATTTGCGCGCGGCAGCACAGGCAGCGGTCAGTGCGATTGCCTTCAACCAGGGGGAAGTCTGCACCGCAGGTTCGCGTTTGCTGGTCGAGCGTTCGATCCGCGAGCAGTTCATTCCACTGCTGGTGGAAACACTGCAAGCCTGGAAACCGGGGCATGCCCTTGATCCGGCAACGACGGTCGGCGCAGTCGTCGATCAGCGCCAACTGGAATCGGTGCTGCGCTACATCAGCATCGGCAAAGAGCAGGGCGCCAAACTGATTGCTGGCGGTAATCGCACCCTTGAAGACACCGGTGGCCTGTACGTGGAACCGGCGATTTTCGACGGTGTGACCAACGCCATGACCATCGCCCGGGAAGAAATCTTCGGCCCGGTGCTGTCGCTGATCACCTTCGACACGGCTGAAGAAGCACTGGCGATTGCCAACGACAGCATCTTCGGTCTGGCGGCCGGTGTCTGGACCAGCAACCTGAGCAAGGCCCACACCTTCGCTCGCGGCTTGCGCGCCGGCAGCGTCTGGGTCAACCAGTACGACGGCGGCGACATGACCGCGCCGTTTGGCGGGTTCAAGCAGTCGGGTAACGGTCGCGACAAGTCGCTGCATGCGTTCGACAAGTACACCGAGCTCAAGGCGACCTGGATCAAGCTCTAACATTTTCACAGCAGCGGTCGCAGGCATCAGCGTGCGACCGCTCGGGAATTCAATCATGCAAAAACATGTAAACAGCTACTACGCCGCGACCCGCAACGAGACTATCGATTTTCCGGTGCTCGAAGGACTGGTCGAGTGCGATGTCTGCGTCATTGGCGCGGGCTACACCGGTTTGTCGTCGGCCCTGTTTCTCAGTGAGGCGGGCTACAGCGTCACCGTGCTGGAAGCCGCCAAGGTCGGCTACGGCGCCAGCGGTCGCAACGGCGGTCAACTGGTCAACTCCTATAGCCGCGACGTCGATGTCATCGAACAGCGTTATGGCGACAAGACTGCCGAAGTCCTGGGCAGCATGATCTTTGAGGGCGCGGAAATCATCCGTTCGCGCATCAAGCAATACGACATCAAGTGCGACTACAAACCCGGCGGTATTTTCGCGGCGCTGAACAAGAAGCAGCTCAAAGGCCTGGCCGAGCAGAAAAGCAGCTGGGAGCGTTACGGTAACAAGAACCTGAAAATGCTCGACGCCAAGGACATCGCCAAAGAAGTCGGCTCGGACAACTACGTCGGCGGTCTGCTGGACATGCAGGGCGGCCACATCCACCCGCTGAACCTGGCGCTGGGTGAAGCCTCGGCCATCATCGGCCTGGGCGGCAAGATCTACGAGCAATCGGCGGCGGTGGAAATCACCTACGGCGAGCCGATCACCGTGCGCACCGCCAAAGGCGTGGTGCGGGCCAAGTACCTGCTGATCGCCGGTAACGCCTATTTGCCTCAGGACCTCGACAACCGCGTCACCCGCAAGAGCATGCCGTGCGGTTCGCAAATCGTGGTTACCGAGCCATTGTCGGCCAAAGTCGCCAAGAGCCTGATCACCAACAACTACTGCGTCGAAGACTGCAACTACCTGCTCGATTACTACCGCCTGACCGCCGACAACCGTCTGCTGTACGGTGGCGGTGTGGTCTACGGCGCGCGGGAGCCGGATGACATCGAGCAACTGATCAAGCCGAAAATCCTCAAGACCTTCCCGCAGCTCAAGGGCGTGAAGATCGACTACCGCTGGACCGGCAACTTCCTGCTGACCATGTCGCGCATGCCGCAGTTCGGTCGTATCGAGAAAAATGCCTATTACATGCAGGGCTACAGCGGCCACGGCGTGACCTGCTCGCACCTGGCCGGCAAGCTGATCTCGGAAATGATCCGTGGCGACGCCGAGCGCTTCGATGCCTTCGCCTCGTTGCCACACATGCCAATGTTCGGCGGCCGCACCTTCCAGGCCCCGCTCACCGCCATGGGCGCCGTGTATTACGCCATGCGTGACCGTTTCGGCATCTAGGTTGCACTACCGGCGGCCCCCCCAAAAAGGTGCTGCCGGCTAATTCAAGTCAGTTAAATGCAATCCATGTGGGAGCGAGCTTGCTCGCGATGAGGTCGGCACATTCAACATTGATGTCGCCTGACACACCGCCATCGCGAGCAAGCTCGCTCCCACAATTCCGCATCTGAACTGACCGGCAGCAGGGTCAACGGCCTTTTTATCCAGCCATTCATCGAAGCTGCTGAGCTACACGAACAAACGTGATTTAATAGCCGCCTTTCACGTTTCTGGGACAGGGAAGCGGTGTTTTTCGCGGCCAAAAGTCGCCCGCCATCCACCCCCATAACCCTTAAGTATTTCTCGCATAAGGCTGTCATGGACACGGGTTCTCGACTCAAATTAGTACGCGAAAGCTACAAACTGTCCCAGCGCGAGCTGGCCCGGCGTAGCGGCGTCACCAATGCCACCATCTCCCTGATCGAACAGAATCGCGTCAGTCCCTCCGTCAGTTCCCTGAAAAAGCTCCTCGAAAGCATTCCCATGTCTTTGGCGGACTTCTTCACCTTCGATCAACCGCCCCAAGAGCACAAATACGTGTTCCGTGCCAACGAGCAGCCCGACCTGGGCCGTGATGGGCTGCGGTTGTTGCTGATTGGCGCTTCGGTGCCGAGTCGGCAGATGCGGCTTTTGCGCGAGCAATACGCGCCTGGGGCCAGTTCTGGCGAAGAGCCGATTGTGCATGCGGAAGGCGAGGAGTGTGGGCTTGTTACCCGTGGCACTGTTGAGTTGACCGTGGATGGGCAGATTAGTGTACTGAATGCCGGGGATGGGTATTACTTTCCAACGACGCTGCCGCATCGGTTTCGGAATATTGGGGCGGATGAGGCGGAGATTATTAGTGCGAATACGCCGGCTAACTTCTGATGTGAAAGCGGCCTCGGTGGTTGCTTTCGAACCTGAACGTTTTCAAACAGCCTGAGCCGGACGCGGATGTTTCGTAACTCCGCTCCGAGATTGACAAGTTGGATCATCCAAAACACCATCAACCCATGACCTACACACGCCGCATAAACATGATGTGCTCCTCCATGACCACCTCAGGCGGGCCATGAGGTCATGCGTTCGTAGGATTTGACGTAATTACCCAAAGCCCCGCCAGAAATGGACGGGGCTTTTTAGTTCTCCGTCCACCGATGGTGAAAGGGCTTTTGTAGGCTAGGCAGGGGTTGATTACTTAACTGACGGCAGGCCCGGGAGGGAGGGGCTCGTGCAGGACGTAATATTCCTGATGGCTACGATTGACAAACTCTTACGACTTGTAGGAATTTAGCCGCCCGCAGGTAAGGCATATCTGCTGATGGCCAAAAAACGGCCGTTATTCACCACACAAGGGATTGTCTATGCAAGGTTCAAATACCGTTGCTCAACAGGCGGGCGGTCAGCTGGTGCATGCGCATCAGAACACCCCGCACATGAACATTGCCCAGCAAATCCTCGAATGTCTGTTTCGGCGTCGTAGTCTTGCCCCGGAACAAGATCATGAGCTTTCGTTGCAGGTGCTGGAACCCCATCTGGCGAAGGTAATGCAGGCGGTCGAGAGCGGTCGCAAGGTCGAAATGGTCTTGCCAGCCTTTCCCGGCAAGTCGCCCAGCCGCAAGAAAACCCTGAGCCATCTCCCTGATCTTGCTGAACACCATGCAATCGACGAGTTACACCGCCTGTGCGAGGAGATCCAGGAGATCTATGCGCCGGGCGCGCTGATTCATATCTGCTCCGATGGCTATGTGTTCTCTGACTTGGTGCATGTTCCCGATTCTGACGTCAAGGCTTACACCGACGCTATCCAGGACTACGCCGAACAGCTTTATCCCGGTACGTTCGCCCATTTCGACCTCAGGGATGCCTATCCTCAGCTTGAGTGTCTGGACGCCATGCGTGAGGAGATGATGATCGAGCACGGCCAGTCATTGGTCCTGTTGCAGCAGCGCTTCAAGGATGAACCGCACATGATGTTGATGTACTGCGGTATCCATCGCTTTCTTTCCGAGGATTACTCGGGGCTCAAGGTGTTCGCCGGCATGAGCCTGAATGCGGTGAAGAAGGTCGCCAAGCCGGCCTCCCAGCGGGTGATTCAGCGCAGTGAAGCCTGGAGCGCCCTGTTACTGGCGCGCTACCCGCATTGCCTGCGCCTGTCGATTCACCCGCAACTGGCGGTGTCGACGAAGATCGGTATCCGGCTGGTGCCAACCAGTGACCTGTGGCGTACTCCCTGGCATTCGGTAGCAATCAAGCGACGGGGTGTGGTCACCCTCGAAAAACGCAGTAATGTCGATGAGCGCTACCACCGTCTGGTGTTCCGCAAGGGGCGTCCTTGTCACTACGCCAGTGCTCAATGATGGCGTCTCGGTTGCGGGTCGAAGCCGTACTCTTCGATTTGGATGGAACCTTGGTGGACACCTTGCCTGACATCACCTGGTGCCTGAACCAGGTGTTACTCGAACACGGTTACCCGGCGCTGACTGCGCAAACATTGCGGGGGTATATCGGTGGCGGGACCACTGCGATGATTGAGCGGGTTGCCACGCAGTTTGGTATCGCTGATACGATCGCCCTGCACCAGCGCTATGTGACGCTATATCAGCACAACCTGGTTCAATTTTCCCGGCCATTCAGCGGTGTACTGGAATTGCTCGAAGGCTGCCGCCAGTTACAGCTGCCGTTGGCTATCGTGACCAACAAGGCCGAGGAAATGGCCTTGCAGGTTTCCAGAACATTGCTGCCGCAGAATGCTTTCGGGCCGATTCTGGGGCATCGCACGGGCAGGTCACTCAAGCCTCAGCCGGATGTGGCGTGGGAAGCCGCTCGGCGGTTGTCGGTTGATCCGCAACGCTGTTTGTTCGTCGGTGACACAGAGATCGACCTGAAAACTGCCCGTGCCGCAGGTATGTACTCGGCAGCGGTCACCTGGGGGTATGGCCTGACTCATACTTTGCAGGCTCAAGCTCCGAGCTTCTGCTGTGAGCAACCGGCCGGGTTGTTGCGCATTCTGCAGCAAGTCTGCGGGACAGCGCATGCGTTCACCGAGCATGGCGATACCGTCAAATCCTATTGATACACAAACCCTCAAGGAAGTTGTTCTATGGAACATAGAGACGCCTGGATCGCTGCCGTCAGCGATTTGCTGGCTGGTTATCTGCTCAAAGGCACGGATGATTGTTTCGAAACACAAGGCAGAGCACAACTGGCGCGCAGCCTGGGGCACTGCTTTGATCAAAACCTGCCAGTGCGTCTGGTACTGCCAGGTTTTCCCTGCAAGTCGCCAAACGCCAGTGACCAGACATTCGGCGTGCTGCCGGATTATGGTGAGGTGATGGCCATCGAGCGCCTCGACCAGCTCGGCCAAGCCATCGCCGCGTTACACGCACCGGGCTGTGTGGTGTCGATCCTCAGCGACGGGACGACGTTCAATGACATTGTTGGGGTGGCCGACGACGTTCGCGCGGCCTACAACCGGGCTTTGCGTGAACTGTGCACCACCCATACGATTCAGTGGGTCAGCATGGAAGACCTGTTCCCGCAGGCCCGTAGTGCCGAGGCGGTTCGCGCTAGCCTGGTCAAGCAGGCCCGTCTACCCTGGAAAAACCTTGGAGAACTGATCGAGCAGAGCCGGCACGATGAATCCCTCAGCCAGGCCCATGACAACCTCTGTAGTCATTTGTACAACGACCTGCGCCTGTGCCGTGAGGGCGGGCAGAGCGAGGACGAGTACCTGCAGCAAATCAACTTCAAAGCCTACCAGATGATGTTTCGCGGGCAGGCATTGAATGCGGCAGTGGATCGTTTCTTCGGCGATGACATTCGATTATCGGTCCATCAGTACAGCAATGCCGGGCCCAAATTTACCTTTGGGTTGGCTGAAGGGCTGACCCGTGTCGACAGCCCCTGGCATGCCGTGCCGGTGTGCAACATCGATGGTAGCCTGCGTCTTCGCGCACGGGCCCAGGTCGACCTCGACCACCATGTGCTGGTCACCTGGCAGGGGCGGCCATGGCTCTACCACCAAACAGAAAGCCCGCAGGCCCAAGGCTTCGAATACGAACTGCAAAAGCTTCCACTATTTGGCCTGGTGGTGCGAGACCCGCTGGGGCTGGGTTTCGAGCGACTGTCCACCGGCCTGCTGGAGGCACTGGTGGAAACCTTTGGTTTCGTCTGTCTCAAGGGCTGTCGCTTCGACGACCAGGACAGTTTTGCTCGCAGCTGCGAACGCTTTGGCACGCTGTACGAGTGGGCCTTCGGTGCCGTGCATGTGGTCAAGCCCGCGGACAAACCCCAAGGCGTGGTGCACTCGCTGGAGAAAACGCCTTTGCACTGGGACCTGAATATGCTGCCCGACAGCGACGCACAGGTTCAGCGCAATCCGAAATTCTGCGCCAGCAAATTCATGCTGTATTGCAAGATAGCGCCGCAGCCGGGCGAGGGTCAGACCACCATCGTCGACAGCCGAAACGTGCTGCGAAAAGTCGGGCAGCAAGTCGCCCGACAATGGCAGGCCGTGAACATCACCTACTACACCAAGATGACCTACTTCGGTGGTTCGCCGCGCATGTACAGCCTGGTGGATCATAACCCCCGTAGCGGCGAACTCATCCTGCGTTACCAAGAGGGTACCGACTCGGCATTGCAGACCCTGAGCCAGTCTGTGCAGGACCATGACGAGGAGGCCCAGCAGGCGCTGCTTGAACAGGTCAACGCGCTGGTTTATGACCCGGACTGCCTGATCGCCCATCAATGGAGCGAAGGTGATCTGGTGCTGGTCGACAACTATCGGACGCTGCACGGCCGACTGCCAATGTCGGCGGCTTCCTCCTCGCGGGAGCTGTGGCGGGTGCAGGTTTACTAACCGCTATCGTCTGGCAGGCCCTGGAGACAGGGCCTTGCAAGAAATTCCCTTCGAGATTTCTTCCCATCACTGCGCAATGAAGTCTCGAACCGCTCGAATAGTCTGCGTTGGCGCTTCTTCCATCAGCCAATGTCCTGCCCCCGGAATCACCACTTCCGTGACCTTGTCCGCTGCGTTGCGCATCACGATTGCTTCATTGGCTCCAAAGGATTTTTCACCCCCAATGGCCAACACCGGCATCGTCAGCCGCGTCGCCATCGACGCTTTGTTGTCCACCTCATCCTGACGAATGCTGCGGAACTGGGCGAAGGCTGCCCGCATGGCGCCGGGGCGGGCATAGAGTTTGGCGTAATGCTGACGGGTTGCTTCATCCACCTTGGCGGGATCGCCCGCGAACTCGTTCCAGAACCGATCCAGGTAAATTCGCTCACGACCGGCCACCAGGCGTTCAGCATCCGGCCCGCCGAAGTCGAAGTGCCAAAGCATCGGGGAGCGGACAATCTCGTTCCAGGGCGGAATGCCCGGCACGGGCGCATCCATTACCACCAGACGATCGGTACGCTGCGGATAACGCGTGGCATAGGCGAAGGCGACCATGGTGCCGATGTCGTGGCCGATGACCACCGAGTGTTCGATACCCAGGGCTGCCAACACCGCACGGATGTCGCCCGCCTGGGTCTTCTTGTCGTAGCCGCCGTCCGGGATCGACGACAAGCCCATGCCGCGAAGGTCCGGCACCACGACCGTGTGATCCCGGGCCAGATCGGCGGCCAATGGCGCCCACATATCGCCGGTATCGCCAAAACCATGCAACAGCACCACGGCCGGCCCCTTGCCGCCGACGCGCACATGGAGTGTGACGCCTTCTACAGGGATGTCCTGAGTGCGAAAGGACGCAGGAAATGGCGTCACCTGAGCATGTGCCGGGATGCTTAGAGCAAGCAGCATAAAAGCGGTCAACAGGACGCGAATCATGGCGGTGTCTCCAGACGTGCGCGTGGAAGGGGCCCCGAGCCAATGTACGTGTCGCTTGGCGGCGAGAGTTGACCGCGCAACGAGATGCACATAATCGACATGCCCCATCACCAGCAAGCCGCTACGCCCAAAATGGCGAGCCGTCTGAAGCACGATAAGTCCCGATCGGATGAGCTTAGACCGTTTGGCTGTGATTGATGGTCGTCATCCTGACCCGGCGTAGCGGCGTCACCAATGCCACATCTCCCTGATCGAACAGAATCGCGTCGGTCCTTCCGTTAGTTCCCTCAAGAAACTGTTTGAAGGCATTTCTATGTCTTTGGCGGACTTTTTTACCTTTGATCAACCGCCTCGCGAATATCAGTACGTGTTTCGTGCCAATGAACAGCCGGATCTCGGGCGTCTTGGGTTGCGGTTGTTGCTGATTGGGGCTTCGGTACCGAGTCGGCAGATGCGGCTTTTGAGGGAGCAGTACGTCTGGCAAACAGCCTATCGTGCATGCGGAAGGGGAGGCGTGTGGGCTCGTTACCCGTGGCACGGTTGAGTTGACCGTGGATGGGCAGATTAGTGTGCTGAATGCCGGGGATGGGTATTACTTTCCGACGACGCCGCCGCATCGGTTTCGGAATATTGGGGCGGATGAGGCTGAAATCATCAGTGCCAACACTCTGGCGAACTTTTGATTTAGTAGATGTTTCAGTGCTTCCATCGATCTGAAGCATGGCTATAATGATTTCAAATGTTGTAGCCATGATGGATCATGTATTTATGAATTTTAGCAATGCTCGCTATTATATTTGGGTGTGTTCTCTTGTCTTGGGCTCTGCCGGATTTTATACCGTAATAATTGTTGGGGGGATAAAGCAAGTAATACCCTTGGAGGGCAGCTATTTGCGAGTAACCTGCATTGTTATATATATGGTTATTAGTTTCTTAGGTTTGCGTTTTTATGTCCCTAGGCTGCGTAATGTGTGGCTTGGCGGGATGATGGAAGAAAAGTATATTAGTTTGCGCGGTTCTTGGGTTGGTATTGTCATTGGAGCCGTAACTGGGACCATGATTTTTATGCCTCAGGTGAAGAGAATTGAGCTATTAGATGGTGCGCCTTATTTGTTGATTGTGGCTGTTGTGTTCCTTGTTTTTACGTTAATCTTTGCCTTCTTGAGTTTTTATGCTGGGCGGTCACGGTGTAGGCGATGAATGAGTTGTTCGCGCTCATGGTTGCTTATTTTCAATTGCTACGTTGCTCTCGTTTATCATTGTTTTGATTGTGATAGCGTCGACTAACGCTTCGAAAGCTAAAGCGAGCCTCCCCATTTGTTTGTAGGCCATTTCATAGTTGATAGGGTCGCGGTTAAATAACTGCATCGAGTCGGGCTTTCGAACAAGCTTTGATAAGCCATTTATAGATAAGTACACGTCCATGGAGTAGTAGGTCATATTGCCCTCGTAAATGCTTCCAAGTCGGTCCTGATAAAACTCTCGAACGGGTCCAACCACCCCGGGTGCGCCAGGGCCATTGTAGATATTGCCGGCGCCTTCATAGATGTTATTGAATCCATGCGCGATTAAAGGTATTCCAGGTACTACGGCCAAACCTCTTGTGCTCCCTAAAACGGTGGCGCCAGCCTCAATCTGCATGGCCCCCGCCACCATCCCAGCGCCGTTTTGAGCATAAAAAAGCGCCTTGGACGATAACTCAGCGTATTCCTCTCGGATCTTTTGTATCCCCTGCCACGCACTGATGATACCTTCATCAACCGCTTGGATAATCTCATTAGCATAAGATGAAACAATCGAGCTAAATTGAAGCTGCAAAAAACTATCGTACAGCTGCGTAGCACCGATAGAGCACCCGAACGCAACAAGATCGGATGCGGCTTTAGTTACGTCATGAATATCGCAGGTTGTATCATTCATCCTCGTTGCCCCAAGTGCTATAAGCGCTTGTGCCTGCCTGAATATGTGTCCAACTAATATCTCGATAGCGAATGGATACCAGTTCTTGCGGTTGTGCATCGCTCATGTGAATGGAGTGGGGGACTTGTAGGCTGATATGTGCAATTTTCGCCCCCGTGAGCCGTATTGAATAATATTTATCCTGGCCGCCAGCAGGCGAGGTTCGATATAGATTGATAATGCACTCCACTTCTTCGCGCTCATGGAGGGCACTTGCCAGTAATGGTGACGATTTGTCGATGTTCTTGGTAATCATAATAGGCAGGTGTTTTCCGCGGCCACCTGAAACTCCACCGTCATTGCCCGTAATCATGTTGTGCGAGTAAGCCAAAATCATGATTTCGTCTTCATGACCAATCTGACATTTGTTACCGATAGAGCTTAAGCTGGAGCAGCCGGCGGAAATCAAGCCTTGTCGTTTTCCGGTAATGCTCATGTAACCGTGGTTAGCCATACGTGTTGCTCCTTTAATTAGCCGATCACTCTATTCCGAGTGTTACAGGCATTCTGTCGGGAGTGTTTTAGTTTTTGTTTCGGTGGCTCAGCGTCTGAGGCATTTCAGATGTTTCTTACAGTGAGTTAAGAAGTTAGAGGCCGAAGAATCCTACATGCACAACAGGGTGTATTTATTTTGCGAAGTATTCTTCGGCCAAAACCCCGCAGCAACGCGGGGGTTGGTGGCTGAAATTTACTCACTGCCCCTTAGGCGTATCAAACCCACGCTGTTCAATCACCCCAAACACATCGGCAACATCCTGGACCAGGATCCGGGCGATGTTGGTGACGGTGTTGATGTCGTTCTCGGCGTAGTCGGGGAGGCTGGTGCAGGCCATCAGGTTGAGGTATTTGAGGACGGCGTTGAGGCGTTCGCTGACGCAGTTGTGGAGTTCGCGTAGCGGGGCGTCGCTGTCGATGTGCAGGACTGGGTTGTCGGTGGCAAATTGGGACATGGGGGTGAAGCGGTGGGGCGGATTGTTCGTGGTCATAAGGGTGAACTCTTCAAAGGATAATGAAGTGCCACCATTCTGCTGCGAAACAAATGGGTGGCAGCTATGTGCGGGTTCGCAGACCGGAGAAGAGTCAAACCGGCAGACCCGAGGGTCTCCCACACACACAGCCGCCATAAAACGTAACGGCGGCAAATTTTGCCACAGTTGTCATTTAGCGGTGTGTGTCATCTTCTGTAGGGCTGCGAAACCCTATCGCTAACAGCTGTCAGCGACGGATCGAATATAGGCGTCGGTTTTTGGCGCCGCAACCGGGGGGTAGGACGCTGCGCGGCCATTGTGGCGATGTGGTTTGTCCATGTTCGGCGGTGTATTTACCGTAAACCGGGCGCTGCGGAGTGTCTGAGGAAATTGGGTGCCAGGGCTTGGGCCTGCTTCGCAGCCCAACGGGGGCAAGCCCCCTCGCCACGGTGGGTGGATTCCTACAAGAGTTTCGGAGCTGAAGATCAAAAGATCGTCCGAACGCGGCCCGAGCCTTCGGCAGCTCCTACGCCGGTCGGGTAGGGGTTTGGATTTTGGGGGGCTTGGATTTGGGGGCAGACCACGATTTCAACGGTTTTTGAAATCGTGGTCTGTTCCGGTATTTCCGTTAAGGAAAAAGCGACTGTGGATTTATTCAGGAGGGTGGCCGCTATCGACCCACAGTGGCCCGAATGGGAAACAACCCAGTCAGCGACCGGCACCGAAGACACCGTTTGATGACTGACAATGGCATGGGGGCGCTTGTAGGCGCCCATTATTTTTTCAGGATTGAGCTGATGGACCGTCATTGTCAGTTCGGTCAGACGATTGCTGGGCCTTGCTGAAAAGTAGCTTCGAGTGGGCTGCAGTCCACTGCCTATTGCGTCGCGTGTCGAGGGTTGCCAGGTCATTAGTGAGCCGCGTAGGTGACTCCCCGGTGACTTGGCACAGCAGCGCTGTTATAGCTTCCCCGTTAACCGTGCCGTGCTCTTGCAGAAGATCCGCCACAGCGGTGACAGCGGGCCAGTAACGACGCACCAGACAGCTGGAGCGGGCGATTGCCTGGGATTCGGCGTCGAGTAGCTTTCGTGCGGGCAGCAAACTTATCAATTCGTAACCCCGGCGCCGGTCACCCCAGCCGCTGCCGCTGATGAATTTGTCAGATTTGGTGTGCCTGTAGACTGCTTCGGCCACGGGGCCGGCGAAGCAATGGAGAAGGTCGCGTTCAATAGACTCGACCATAGAGGGCAGGTATTCAGCAATCCCGGGGGCGTCGAAGGATGGGTGCTGGACAAAGTAATCAGCCTCTACCAACCCCTCTACGTTTTGCGGGTTGCCGCGCAGATCAATCATTGGGCCGGTGAAGGCTTCTGTCCAGGTGCGCACAGTGACGCGCTCTATGTGCTGATCATTCCACCAAAAGGCCAGGGCGTGGCCAGCTTCGTGGATGGCCGTGCGGCGCGGGCGCTTATTCATGGTCTGGCCCTCTCCTGTGCATGTGGATGTCACGTATCAGGTCTTAGGTGTCAGGTAAAAGACTAGGCCTATCAGGACCTGATACGCCACCTATTAGCTGACTGCTTTATAGGGGTCTAACCTGAACGGAGCGCTGGTGAAAACTGGCCGGTTGAGACCTGATAAGAGATACGAATAAGTCAGAAGCGTACTAGGCTTGCCGTGGGCCACCGTGCTGGCAACTCGATTGCCGCTATCCGGATTGCCCGTGTGACCACGATGATCAATTGATCGAATTGTTGGCCCTGCAGCTTATGTCATTGATTTCGCTCGTCGCTATTGCGCGCCCACGCCGGGCCGGATAGCCGGATGAACACGACCAAAGGTAGCTCACACATGGCAACTGAATCGAAATGCCCGTTCAATCACGCCGCCGCGGGCGGTGGCCCGTCGAACCGCGACTGGTGGCCAAACCAACTCAATCTGAAGATCCTGCACCAGCACTCGTCCCTGTCCGATCCCATGGACGAGGGCTTCAACTACGCCGAAGCGTTCAAAAAACTGGACTTTGCGGCGCTCAAGAAAGACCTGCATGCGCTGATGACCGATTCGCAAGACTGGTGGCCTGCGGACTTCGGTCACTATGGACCGTTCTTTATTCGCATGGCCTGGCACGCCGCAGGCACGTACCGCACCGGTGACGGGCGTGGTGGTGCCGGCTCCGGTCAGCAACGCTTCGCGCCGCTCAACAGTTGGCCGGATAACGTCAGCCTCGACAAGGCGCGCCGACTGCTCTGGCCGATCAAGCAAAAGTATGGTCGTAACATCTCCTGGGCCGATCTGATCGTCCTCACCGGCAACGTCGCGCTGGAGTCCATGGGCTTCAAGACCTTTGGTTTTTCCGGAGGTCGTCCGGACGTCTGGGGCCCGGATCAGGACGTCTACTGGGGCTCCGAAAAAACCTGGCTGGGGGGCGACGTGCGCTATGGCAAAGATGAGAGCCCTACTGTCCAGGAGCGCAACCTGGAGAAACCGCTCGCTGCGGTGCAAATGGGCCTGATCTACGTCAACCCGGAAGGCCCGGAGGGCAACCCGGACCCGGTCGCTGCTGCGGTGGATATCCGCGAAACCTTCGCTCGCATGGCGATGAATGACGAAGAAACCGTGGCACTGATCGCCGGCGGCCACGCCTTCGGCAAGACCCACGGCGCCGGGCCTGTAACCAATGTGGGCGCCGACCCCGAAGCCGCTGGCCTCGAAGAGCAGGGCCTGGGCTGGAAGAGCAGCTTCGGCACTGGAAAAGGTGGCGACACGATCGCCAGCGGCCTGGAAGTGACCTGGACCACGACACCCACGAAGTGGAGCAACAATTACCTGGAGAACCTGTTCGGCTTCGAGTGGGAGCTGACCAAGAGCCCGGCGGGTGCGAACCAGTGGACGGCGAAAAACGGCGCCGGCGCGGGCATCATTCCGGATGCTCACGACCCGTCCAGGCGGCGTAATCCAACCATGCTGACCACGGACCTGTCCCTGCGATTCGACCCGATCTATGAAAAGATTTCGCGGCGCTTCCTGGCGAATCCCGATCAGTTGGCCGACGCGTTCGCCCGCGCCTGGTTCAAGCTGATCCACCGCGACATGGGGCCGCTCTCGCGCTACCTCGGCCCGGAAATGCCCAACGAAAAACTCCTGTGGCAAGACCCCATCCCGGCGGTCGACCATGCCCAAGTCAACGACAGTGACATTGTCTCACTCAAGAGCAAGCTTCAGTCCTGTGGCCTGACAGTCTCGCAGCTTGTATCAACTGCCTGGGCGGCGGCTTCCACCTTCCGTGGCTCCGACAAGCGTGGTGGCGCCAACGGTGGGCGCCTGCGCCTGGCCCCGCAGAAGGACTGGCCGGCCAACCAGCCTGGGCAACTGGCGAGCGTGCTGGCGACCCTCGAGAAGATTCAGAGCGAGTTCAACAGCGCGCAGACTGGCGGCAAGAAGATCTCGCTGGCGGATCTGATCGTGCTGGCCGGTAGCGCTGGCGTCGAACAGGCGGCGAAAAATGCCGGTCACACCGTCACGGTGCCTTTCACTCCGGGGCGGATGGACGCGAGCCAGGAACAGACGGATGTCGAGTCTTTCGGGTTTCTCGAACCCATCGCCGATGGCTTCCGTAACTACCTCAAGACCCGTTACCGCGTACCGGCCGAGGCATTACTGATCGACAAGGCGCAACTACTGACACTCACTGCACCAGAAATGACGGTGCTCATTGGCGGCCTGCGCGTGCTCAATACCAACGTCGGACAAACCCGGCACGGGGTCTTCACCAAACGACCTGAAGCGTTGACCAACGACTTCTTCACCAACCTGCTCGACATGGGTGTGGAATGGAAGCCGGTCTCGGACGCCAATGAAGAGTTTGAAGGACGCGATCGCAAAAACGGCGACCTCAAATGGACAGGCACTCGTGTCGATCTCGTCTTTGGCTCGAATGCGCAGTTGAGGGCGTTGGCTGAGGTCTATGCAAGCAGCGACGCGAAGGAGAAGTTCGTGAAAGACTTCGTAGCGGCCTGGACCAAGGTAATGAACCTCGATCGCTTCGACCTCAGGTGACGCGAACGTTGGACCCTGGGTCTTGAAGGGGGCCACCTTCACCTGATCGCTCAGGTTCGGGGGCTCCAGGGAGGTTGCCAAGAGTAGATGCATTCCATTCGGTGTTTCTGAAAACCCGCAACGCCTCCCTGTGTGGAGGCGTTGGGCTTTTTGCTCGCCCAAAGACGCGGGGCTCGGTGACCGGTCGGCCAGCGGACTTTGATGGTCAGGATATTCCTGAACCTAGACGCCATAACGGTCCGGAGGTCAAGGCGGTCGAAGCCGCTTTCTGATGGACTGGCAACGTGCGCGATACCGTGTCTCGCTTCGTCCGGTCCAGAGACCGCCCGGCGGGCATTCGTTCACAAGACGCCAAGCAGCGCCTTCGGCTCGAGAAACGCCTCAAGCCCGAACGTTCCGCACTCGCGGC
Source organism: Pseudomonas sp. NPDC087697 (assembly GCF_044743155.1). Classification (NCBI taxonomy): domain Bacteria; kingdom Pseudomonadati; phylum Pseudomonadota; class Gammaproteobacteria; order Pseudomonadales; family Pseudomonadaceae; genus Pseudomonas; species Pseudomonas sp. NPDC087697. The sequence goes on from NZ_JBIUVW010000044.1 coordinate 38,437, forward strand.
CGATACCCGATTGCTTGAACCCGCCGAAGGGTGCAGCCGGTTCGTGCGCGAGTGTGTTGACAAGCACGCGTCCCGCTTCGATTTGCGAGGCCACTGCGCTTGCTCGACCTGCATCGGATGAGCATATGTAGGCTTGCAGGCCGTAGGGCGTATCGTTGGCAATCGCGATTGCGTCCTCCGTATCGCGGTACGCGATGATCGAGAGCACCGGACCGAATATTTCCTCACGCGCGATGGTCATATCGTTCGTCACATGGCTGAAGACGGTAGGGCGTACGAACCAGCCGCTGTTGACGCCGTGTGGACGCCCCTCACCACCGGCGATCAGGCGCGCGCCTTCGTCGATGCCGATGCGGATATAACGCTGCACTCGGTCCCATTGTTTCTGGCTCACCATCGGGCCGATACTCGTGCGCGGGTCGCGCGGGTCGCCGGACTGAATGTCTGCGACTGCGTCCACGATTTTCTTCTCGAACTCTGAGAGCCGCGCCTGCGGCACCAGAATGCGCGTGCCAGCAATGCACGCCTGCCCGCTGTTCAAGAAGCCCGCCTGAAGCGAAAACGGCACGGCTTCGTCGAAGTTCGCGTCGTCGAGCACGATCACGGGGGACTTGCCGCCGAGCTCCAGCGTCACGCGCTTAAGCGTCTCCGCGGCAGTGCGCAGAATCGTCTTGCCGACTGCCGTTGATCCTGTGAACGATAGCTTGGCGACGTCGGGGTGCGAACTGATCTGCGCGCCTACCGTTTCGCCACGTCCCGTGACGATGTTGAACACCCCCGGTGGGAGCCCCGCTTCATGCAGCGCCTCAGTGATGACTCGTGTCTGAATGGCGCTCATCTCGCTTGGCTTGACCACGGCTGTGCAGCCGGCGGCCAGCGCCGCCGCGAGCTTGCCGCAAATAAAGCCCGCGTCGCTATTCCAAGGCGTAATCAGTCCGGCGACGCCGAGTGGCTGCATCACCACTTCGGCGGACCCGGCGCGGCGGACAAACGCGTAGTCTTCAAGCACCTTCGCCGCTTCCAGCAGCACATTGCTCGCGTGTTGGGCCATCCAGCGGCCGCGCGACACAGGTGCGCCATATTCCTCAACAATGGCTTCGAAAAGCTCGTTCTCTTTCGCGACCACAGCCGCATGCATGCGCTTGAGCATATCAACGCGCTCGAACTTGTCCGTACGGGAGAACGTTGGGAATGCCCGCTTCGCCGCAGCGATGGCGGCGCACGCGTCCTCGGCGTCGGCAAGGCGCACGCGGCCAATTACTTGCTCGGTAGACGGATTGACGAGGTCGAAGAACTCGCTGCCATGCGGCGTGACGAATGCGCCGTCGATGTAGATTTTGTCGATGATTTGCATGGTTGGTCCGAAAAAATGTGGTCAGAGGAACAAGATAGATCGTCGCCATTGCACTGACTAGCCGTACAATTGAGGATGACCTGTTGAAGGATTTAGGACAATGAGGACATCCGGCCTGAGCGAACTGGAAGCCGTTCTGGCCGTCGCGCGCCATCGCAGTTTCCGCGCCGCAGCAAACGAAATTAACGTGTCGACGTCCGCGCTTAGTCACGCGGTCGCGGCGCTCGAAGCGCGTATCGGTGTGCGGCTCTTCAATCGTACGACCCGCAGCGTGTCGCTGTCGGAAGCTGGAGCGCAATTCGTGAACAGCATCGCGCCCGCTCTGTCGACCATTCATGCCGCGCTCGAGCAGGCCGGCAGCTTCCGCGACACGCCGTCGGGCACATTGCGGATCAATACGTCAGTGGGTGCGGCGAATCAGGTGATGCCGGCCTTTATCGCATTCCTGCAGCGCTATCCCGAGATGAAGCTCGACATCGTCACTGAAGGGCGGCTGATCGATATCGTGGTCGAAGGGTTCGACGCGGGCATCCGGCTGATGGGAAGCGTGCCGCAGGACATGATCGCGGTGCCTTTTGGCGACAGGCAGCGGTTTGCCGTCGTTGGCAGCCCCGCGTATTTTGCGCAGCAAAAGCCGCCGCACGCGCCCGTGGACCTCAGTGCGCACCGGTGCATCCGCAGCCGGATGCCGAGCGGGTCAATCTATCAGTGGGAATTCCAACGGCACGGCGAGACGGTGCGCATCGACGGTGACGGCGCGCTGACGCTGGACGAGCCGGGGTTGATGCTGGCGGCGGCACGCGCAGGCCTAGGTCTCGCGTATTTGACCGAATGGCACGTCAACGCGGATCTGGAGGCCGGCACGCTTGTGCGGGTGCTTGAAGACTGGACGCCGCCGCTAGACGGGCTATGCCTGTACTATCCGGGCCGGCATCATGTGCCAGCGGGACTACGCGCACTGACCGACATTATTCGCGAATACGCTGACGCGAACCGCGAGCGCGTGGCGGGGAAGAGGAATCGTCGCTCGCCGCCGGAGCATGGCACGCGGCGCTGATGCGCTAACTTCGCGCTTTGGCGTACTGCTCGAACGACCGCTCGAGACGCAACATCGGACACCGGTGTGTCCTCGACGAATGGCTGGGATTGGCCCATGCGAAAAACGATTGAACGACATTGCCGCGGCTTCTGGGTCGGCAGGCTGTATCCCGGTAATACCGCGTTTGCCTGACTCTCGAAACACCTAGTCCCTGGCGAGCTGTCACTCAGTCTGAAATCAGCGCTTTTTCAGAGCATATGGCGCTTGGCGCACTGAGTTGAAGCATGCGGGGGTTGTGCACTAAAGCAGACAGCATGCCGTTCTCTGCAGAATATCCGCTGATCAGTACTGATGCTTAGCCTGCTTGGGACTTGGCGTGGTATTTGCTGTCAAATCGCCATCTGAATGTCGCAGTTGGAGAGGCAGATGTCGCTTTCAAGTAATTCCATGCGGTTGTCCCTTAGCGAGAGGCGCTGGTTACCGTGGTTCGGCAAAACTGGAAAACTTGCGATGGGTTGGTCATGCCGACTCAATCAGTCGGCTTACCGGGTGATCGAACAAACCTTTGAAGCCATTGCGCAAACCCGTGCGCAGTTGCTACAAAATTGGACGCGCGAGCAATGGGAGCACCTCGCTGAACTGGCGGAAAATCTCGGTCGGAATTTTCCCCATATCGACAGCGCTTCACTGATGGACAAGCTCAGCCAGGCCGAAGATTTTTCCGAGCTGTTTGTCGTGGATGTCGACGGCGCCGTCATCGCCTCCACCTGGAGTGGACGCGGTAAACATCAGCTGGACAAACCCCGCGCCTTGGCCGAAGGGTTGAAGGCGCCGTTTCTTCACGGCCCTTACAGCGATCCATTGACCCTGCAGATCGGTCCATCGACTTCACGCTTTCACGATGAAGTCACGTTGATGTTCTATCAGCCTTTGAAGGCCGAGGGAAAAGTCCTTGGCTGCCTCTGCGGTCGCGTGCCAAACGATGTGTTGGGCGATCTTATCCAGCGCGAGGCCGGGCACATCTATGCCGAATCGGGCGACAATTATTTGTTCATGGCGCAATCACGCTTTGATCCCGCGATTGCGCCGGGAACCGCGTTGTCGCGTTCACGTTTCGAAGACGGTACGTTCAGCCATGGCGAAAACCTCAAAAGCGGCGTACACACGCCGTGGAAGACCGTGCAGATTCAGCGGCACACTGAATTGGAACTGCGCTTCACTGACCCGGCGACCCAGGAGCTACACCCGGGTGTACGCGAAACCATCCGTATGGGCTCCAATCTGTTCGTGACCTATCCCGGTTACTCGGACTACCGGCACATTCCGGTGGTTGGCAAGGGGGTTACGTTCCAGCTGCCAGGATCACCTGACCGCTGGGGCATGATGTGTGAGGCCGATCTGGAGGAGGTCTACCGCCGACGTTCACTCAGCCATGGCTTGATGAAGCCTTATCTGGCAATCATGGCCGGCCTCTTTGCCTGCAATTTCATGGTCCAGCATTACAGCGGCCTGGCACAGGGACTGATCGATACCCTCCAGGTGTCGAGCATGGTCTGCGCCACGCTGCTGTTCAGCCTGCTGGGGCCGAAACGGCTGGCGGCGAGGTTGAGCGAGATGACGTGTGTGATCAGGACCATCGCCGAGGGCGAGGGCAATCTTCGTCAGCGTCTGGACACCACGCGAATGGCCAACGATGAGACCGGTGACATGGGGCGCTGGATCAACAGCTTCATCGATAATCTGGACTCGGTTGTCGGGCAAGTGGTGAAGGCCAGTCGCACCGTCGGCGCCACCAATCAGATGATGTTGGGGCGCAGCCAGGAAGCCGGCGTCACCTCGGCCGAGGTGGCCGAAGCGGTGCATCGCATGATGATCATCGTTGAAGACCAATTGGGTGAGATCCAGCAAGCCTCTGCCAGCGCCGAGCAAATGAAGCAGGCGATGGACGAAGTCGTCACCCGTGCTCGCGAGCAGTTTCTCGCCGTGCAGGCAGGCACCCAGTCGATTAGGGATGTGGTCGAGCGCTCTTCTTCAAGCGTGCAGTTGCTCGACAGCCGCATGACACAAATCGGCAATATCACCGGCCTGATCAGTGATATCACCAACCAGACCAATCTGCTGGCACTCAATGCCGCCATCGAGGCCGCGCGGGCAGGCGAACATGGGCGAGGCTTTGCGGTGGTCGCCGATGAGGTACGCAGTCTCGCCTCACGCACCTCTCGGGCCGCCGACGACATTCGGCAGAGGGTCGAAGGCTTGCAGAACGAAACGCAAATCGCCGTCAGCTTCATGAAGGAGGGCGTCACGGATGTCGATAACAGCCTGCGCCTGGCCGAAGATGCCTCCTCGGAAAACGTGCAGTTGCATCAAGCGGTGGACAGTATGTTTGCGATTATCCAGCAGCTCAACAATCGCAGCCTCGACTACGGCAAGACGATCAAGCAGGTCGACCAGTCTTCCGCAGAAATGCGTCAGACGGTGGTGGTGTTGCAAGGCAGTGCCGAGACCGTGAGGCTCAATGCCAACAAACTGCAAAAACTGGTGGGGCAGTTTGAGGTGAGTAACGACACCGGACGGGTTACAGCTGCTTCAGAAGGCAGGCGAGGGCGGACAGATCATGACGGTAGCCCGCAACGATTACTCGTGCCTGAACCAGCCTGAATGAACCTTTCTCGACAGCATTCTCCCGTGGCTTCGATCTGATGCGTGAAGCGGCACTCTCGCTGACCTTGCGCCATTCGGGTCGATGCCGTGTTTGACTTGAAAGTCGAATTTGACGTCATGCTGATTCCGCTTCTGATCACCGCCTTGAACCGGGCGAGTGCTGCGCCTCGACGTCCAATCGCAATTTCGAAGGAGCCAAGGCCGCGGTGGACTCATTTGATGAGCCCAGTCATGGCAACAGCGGCAGCCATCGCAGAGAGCATGATTGAAGAGAGCTCGTCCGCACTTTCTAAAACGCACTCGCCAGCGTTGCTACCGCAAAACGGATGTCTGTTTTCTGGCCGATTGCTGTCTGTCACGACCGACTGAAATCGACCCAAAGCGGTCTGTCCGTTTTCTCCACATCGGACGCTCGGCGCGACCAGTTATCTGACTATCATGTGGATGCAATAGTATTTCTCAAACTGTGGGCTGCTAAGAAATCATATCCAGCCAATATCGGGGAAGACCAAATGAAATCCACGCCGAACATACTTCCCTGGAAAAATACCCCGTATGAGATGGAATGCAATCTTGCGATGGGTCATCTTCTTATGAACCTCCAGCCGCGATTGCAGGTCAATGGCCGTGTCCATGCTGAAACCTATATTGCGGCGATCGGGGCAATTGCGGGCTACGCTGCGCAGCGCACGCTGTTCGCCGAAACGCCGCCGGTTGTCGGGCACAACATTCATCGCATAGGCATGAAGTCTGGCGAACAATACTGGTTTGGCGATGCACTGAACAATATGCTCATACCCAAAGCGGAAGCCGATGGGAATCGCTGCCTTTGGTCATTGGCGGTCGGCGGCGCACTAGGTGCTGGTCTGCAGCCTCAGCAATTACCCAATCTCGATGCGATGTTTAAACACGTCGTGTCGACGATTGGCGGAGCAAATGAAGGTCGATCTTCAGTTCCTGCTCAGCATCAAGCTCACCTTGCGGCACTAGATCTGCTGAAACTAGTGTGGCCTTTAGCACTCACCTGTCTTTCAGGAAAATTTCCTGCTGCCAAGCTCGAAATTGGAGCCGCACCTGTCGCATGGTGGTCGGCCATCGCAGCACAAGCCTCGAATCGCCCTATCCAAGATGTGAAACAAGTGTTGCCCCCCGATATCGCTCTGACGTTACTTATGGAGTCCGCAATTTATTGCAGCAAACTAGACCAATCGAGTATCGAATCAACGTAGGACCGCTTGGGGCATGGGTAACAATGCTTGGGGCATATTGAAACTGTTGAGCACTTTTGGGCGTCGAACCAGCGGCTATTGTTTGCGATCTATGTAGGTCCGTCGACTGTCGGCTTTTGGCCGAACTCGGCCGACCGCATTGAGGGCACCTAGCGATAGAAAGGTTGAGCATCAGATACGGTCAAATTCTTCGATGCCGGTGACCTGCCCGTGAAGTCCAACCACTGTCCGTTTCCATGGCCCAGCACATGCGAATTTAGCCGCAATCTCAAAAATGAAAGAAACGACTTCGCCAGAGGTTGGCCACTCAGTACAAGGTATGGTCATTTCATCCACGAATCTTTGAGTCTCGGACAGAATTGTGGCCGTGACTATAACTGTTGGCTTAGTATGAAATGAAGACTTATCCAATTCCATTTTAGCCGCCCCAAGACAATCAAGAACGCCTAGAGCATCTTCACGGTAGTCGCCTTGTGGCGCAGACCGGCCACTAAGAACCATCGCGTAAGCAGCGATGGCACGTTTGGCATCATCGCCCAATACTCGTCGTTGGAGTAACGCCAGCTCCGAGAGGCTTTGGCAACCGGACGCAGGACCAAATATTTCGCGTTCATTCATTCTATGAGAATCCATATTTTCTTTTGCGGCGACCGGCAGGTTCTGGCCGATTTCTGCCTGTCGCGACTGACCGAAATCAACTGTGGTCATTCGCGGACGGCGGATATTGGTACCGATGAACCCTACTGGCTGTTAGCACTGGCAGGGCCGCTGCTGCTAGTCTGGCCATAAGGGTCATAGGTGTATTGCGTGGTGAGCACTCCGGTGCTGTCGGTGAGCGCTTGGGTTGAACCCAGCGCATCAACCAAGTTGCTGAAGGTGTTGCCACTGGTCTCGGTGCGACTAATATTTCATCAACACGGCTATTGAGCCAGTAGCACCTAATGCCCAGCGGGCAGATCAATGCACACTTGAGTCCTGCATAGGACACGTAAGACCTTCCCTAAATTTTGCGCCTACCCCATACGCTTCGGAAGAATTTGCAACCGGAGCGTCTTTGAAGTTCTTCAATCAGCAGAGATTCACAAGGCAAATTCGATCCAATGCTTATACGGGCGCCCGACCGAAGTATGACGACGAACGTAGCGTCTTTCCCCGTAGATACTCTCTCTAACTCATTGATCTCTGAATAGGAAACTTGTTTTCGACACTTAAGGCCGTAGCGAAGAAACTCATTTTCGAAGCGAATTCCATAGAACGAGCGCCAAAAGAAAATAAGCAATACAAGTGATCCACTCAACGACAAAACCCACGAATCATCTTTGTCCGAATGGCAATTCATTGCAGCAGCCATAATGCTAACGGCAGCCGCTATGACGCTGGCCATAACCGCTATCCATCGCGATGATTTCAATTCGCCCATCACTTTGAATAACTCGGCATTTTGATTCTCGGTTCGCGAATTCTTTAGAGAGCAATAGCTTAGAAGTAATGAGGCTCCCGTCAGACAAGCAATTGCTGTGTCATTTAATGTCACACTCCCTCCACTTGAAAAGATTGTCAACATCACATCAAATTCCTTGTAACTGATTGGCCACGCGGCAATCTACCAAATAACGTCCCTTGCGTTAAATTATTCCTTTTCTGGGTAGTCACACCATTGACAGCGAATATACTTCGCTGCGCGGGGCGGTGCAAATCGAAATGCCTTATTTTCGCACCTGGGGCAGCGCACATTTGAGAGTTTTATTAGTAGTATGAACGCAACGATTCCCCAGCCTATGTTAAGTGCAGTAAACACCCATCCAGGCGGTTCTCCCCAAAAAAAATCAATTGATGTTACAGTTATAAAATCAATCAAAAAGCCAATAGGGAGCCACAACCAGAACATTTTTCGGCGCCGACGTACATTTTTTAAAAGTGGGTTTCCATCGTAGGGTGTCATGTTCATTTAATCTCGGGTAGTAATACCGTGTCCGACAATAATAGACCTCAATGCCATCATTTTCCGGCCGGTGTACTCCTGGCAGCTAACACTGGTGGAGCTGATGCTGTTGGTCTGACCATAAGGGTCGTAGGTGTAATCGTGGTGAGCGCTCTGGTGAAGAGGTTGGCCTGTACCGTGGAGATGACGGCACCGGTCGATTGGCAGATGCTGGCCGATTTTTGCCTGCCACGACTGACCTGGATCGACCCTATATAGGAGACAGTCTGGATCGAGCTAAGTGGACATTCGACATATGATTGACTAGGTTGCAATGATGGCATCGGGTTTTCGAGCTACCAATCAAGCTTCCGCCTAAGAAATGGATGTCTCTATGATCGCATTCACGCAAACAGACGCACAGCAGCGGGCAGACGAGATCAGGGCATTCAAGCAAGAGCTGGAACGGCTTGAGCAGAATGGTGTTCTCGCGCTTTCAGAAGAGCAGCGGGACTCGGTGTCATGCCATCATCGTGACTTGCTGGACAGCTACACTCGCACGTTCGACATCGATCGAACCGCTACCTCTCGGCAACTCTCGATCGGCATGCGTGTGGCCTCGTTTCTGGGGGCGCTGGCTTTGGCTGCAAGCATTTTCTTCCTCTTCTACAAATTCTGGGGAATGCTCTCTACACCGGTGCAGATTACGACTCTGTTATTGGCTCCGCTTGGTACTTTTCTTGGAACGATGTGGATACAAAGTTACGACGCTACCGGTGATTTCACAAAACTGGTGGCCATGGTGACATTCGCCTGTTTCGTTCTCGACATTACGATGCTTGGGCAAATCTTCAATATCACTTCATCTGACAACGTATTGATTGCCTAGGGGGCTCTCGCGCTACTCCTGGCGTATACATGTAAGTTACGTTTGCTGCTTGCGGCCGGCACCCTTTGTCTTGTTGGCTTCATCGCTGCGCGTACCGGGACGTGGGGCGGCATGTATTGGCTCGATTTTGGCGAGCGGCCAGAAAATTTTTTTCCTGCCGCAATTCTTCTCTTTCTTGCGGCACTACTTGTGCCACACCGGAACTTTGCCGGATTTGCTGTGATATATCGAGTCTTCTCTCTTTTGACATTGTTTCTACCTATGCTGGTATTGGCCAACTGGGGGGAAGGCAGTTATTTTGAAACCGATCCAGTACTCATCAAGCATAGCTATCAGGTCGCAGGCTTCCTTTTTAGTAGTGGCGCAATTTGGCTCGGCATACGCAATTATTGGTCGGAGGTAGTGAACACCGGTGTGACGTTTTTCGTGATCTTCCTGTACACCAAGTTTTACGATTGGTGGTGGGAGTCCATGCCGAAATATTTATTCTTCTTCGTGCTCAGTCTTACCGCTTTGCTGATGCTCGTTGTTCTCAAACGGTTGAGGATGATGCAACCCGGGGAGGCGAAATAATGAACTGGACGCGTCGACACTCTTTGATCGCCGGAGTAGGATTGATTTTGATCACGAATGTGATCGTGTTGCTGGGCGCTATATACAACAAAAGTGGAACGCCCGATAGTGTGCTTAAGTTGTCGCAGCGCGAGTTACAAGTTCCCTACGGTGGAAGGGAAGGCACTGACAATAGTGGAATATCGTTAAGGCTGCTATTGAGGTCTACGGGGCCGTTTGATGTGGGGTTTCCCGGCGAGGAGGGTAGCGCAGCATGGTTTGACACAGCAAAGCTTACCGAATTGGGATTCAATGTCTCAGCGCCGATCGATACAGAGCAAGACCGCTCTTACTATCGTAAACAACGTTCCAGGCAGGTATTTTTGGTCTTGGAGTTTAACGGCCGAGCGTATCAACAGGCGGTTGAGCTTGCCAAGAAAGTGGAGCCGGACGAATTAAAGAAAAAACAGCCTACAACGCTGGCAAAAGAGCAGAATACGAGCAGTCGATTATTTATTGTCGATGCTGGCGTGAACCGCGAAATCCTGCGTGCGAAGTACCCGGATACGACTCAATACAGCATTGTCCGCGGCCAGATCCAACTGATGGTGATCTACCGTAAAAATAAGCAGGCAATGCTTACAGGCTATGTAAATAAGATTGATGCTGAGAACATCAATGTGCCTTTTGCGTTTAGATCTGTATTTGAGCCGATGCAGCGAACCGTTCAAAAAAGCAGTTATTCCGCCGAGAATGACGGGCGGCCTCCATTTGAGGCAGCGATTGCTTTTGGTAAACGACTTGAGCCATGGATTGTGACGGTATCGACAAAATGAACTCAATAATAATGGCAACCGTGGCGTCAATTTACTGATCGACGGATGGCTGCTAACAGACTAGCCCTCCACTGACTGGTTGTGGCCGATTGTTGCCTGTCGCGATGGGCCGAAATCGACTGTGGATTCAACCGCATCATGCAGCCATCCAGTTACAGGTGCGAACGCTTTAGGCGTTTTCTCAGGAAAATTCAATTTCAGATGAGGTCAGTCGCGCAAATGGATCTCCAGATCCAAACACCCAACCTTCAGGCATTGTCGTTTTCCAGCCACGCTGTTTATCCATCCGATCTTTTTCTTCTTCTGAAATAAGAACAATCGCAAGATGCCTCTCAATCATTTTTGCCACATCTTCGATCATCTTGCCTTCTTGATACATTTTTATGCTTTGGTCACGAATGAGGACACATGGCACAACGTGCTCTCTATAATTCCCTCCGCTCGATGACTTCCCACATATTAGCCACTCATCAGGAATTACGTGTTCAAAAATCCGGGTGCTGCCAACCCTACCTTCCTCCCAATGATCACGAAAAATTTCCGCAAGTCTTTTTATGGCTCTCTGCTTCTTTTCTAGTTGCGTATGCAAAGTCATGTTGGTTGCCATTTTTGCTCCTGGCGCGCGGCTTATTCGTTTTATTTATGCCTGCAAACTCTGGGGCGGTTCAGAGTGCGTAAACCGCAAAGTCCTCTCTCATAGTGGGTGCCGACCCAAGGTACAAAACCGACCGTACTTTTGTTCATTGTCTTCCTTAGTCGTGGTTTACTCAATCCAGCCCCGATGGTATCGAAGATACTTGAGCGATTTATTCTCTTTGAGCTGGTGTCATGTTGGGTGTGATCACGCCTGATTCTACTCGGTCTGACTGACTGCTCCTGGCCGATTTTTGCCGGTCGCGACTGACCGAAATCGACCGATTCTGTTGAAAAAGTCGGCTTCGGTTTCCACGGCAGAAAAGTGCGCATCTGAGATTGAAATCTGTGTTTTGCGCAGAAGGTTCAGGGCTCAGATTTGACGTGGCAGCGCGCAAAAAAGCGTTTTCGCCGCTCAATGCATGGCTAGCCAGGCCGGGTCGACTTTTTCAACACAATCGACCCATTGCGGACGGTCAGACTTCACTTGGGAAGCGCTGAACAAATATCCGATTCATGCCTCGTCGACGTTTTCAGCCTGATTTCTACAACCTGGTGGGCGAGCACTGCTATTGCGGGCCGGTTTGAGTCCCGGTTTCGCAGGTTGGCGGAGCAGCGCCCGTGTTGCAGGCGGATTGATCCCGTGGCTTTGCACTAGCGACGATAGTAGCGGTGATCGTCCTCGTAGCGGTGCCGCATCGCCCGATCATGGTGGCGCTCCCAATCACGATGGCGTTCGGCTTCTCGGCGGGCTTGCTCTCTACGCCAGTCGTCTCGGCGCCAATCGTCTCTACGATCGTGCCAACGGTCGTCATGCCAGTATCGGTCGTCATGGGCAAGCAACGGCCCTGGCTGCTTGCCGGCCATACTGGCCAAGGTCGGCCAAGGGTTGCCGGCAGCCTGGATCGGAGCCTGAACGGCTGCGACTTCAGTTGCGAAAACAGGGGTTGAGGTCATCATCTGTGTTGCTGATGCCGAGCCCACTGCCGCGAACGCGAACAGGCCGAAGAGCACCATCCGTGGGTCATGGAATTTCATGAGTGAAGACAACCTCTGATTGACAATTGGACGTGTGGCCATCTGGCTGCGGGAAACCTGCGGGTTCGCGCTTACCGATCGGATGTGCCTATTCACATAGACCGATAAATAGGGAAAAGTTCTAGGAAGCCGCTGCTTAAATAGCCAACGGCCTCAGTGTTCGGCACCTTTGAGGTTTGCTATCTCGATGTCCACTTCTGGCCGATGACCGCCCTTCACGAGAGGCAGAAATCGGCCAAAAGCAGCCAGTCAATGAAGCAGTAGCCTGCGACCGAGATCAATCACAGGTCAATGCGGCTTAGACAACTCAAAAGCCTGCTCAAAGCGCACCAAAGCGGGCGAGCGCAGCATCGATAAATCGTCGGAGTTTGGCTGTTCTCTGACGATTTGCCGTGTAGAGCAAATGCATTTGCCGGCTCGGAGCTTCGAAATCAGCTAACAGTCGCACCAACTTGCCGCTTCGCAGCGCTGGCTCAAGAAAGTCTTCGGGTCCAAGGACAATTCCAAACCCGTCAAGCGCTGCTGACAGCAGTGCTTTGCTCTCGTTGACCTGCAAACGACTGGCGACTTGTACCTTATGAACTGCGGAGCCTTTGCAGAACTGCCATTCGCGGTCGGCCGGGCGGGACCAATAGGCATATCCTAAACATTCATGGTTCTCGAGATCATCCGGTGTTTGTGGCGTTCCGCGCTCAGTCAGATAGTTCGGTGCTGCGCAGGCCACCAACCGATAAGGCGCCAACGGCCTGGCTGTCAAACTGGAGCTTGCCAAGGGGCCGATCCGAAAAGCCACTTCATAACCCTCCTCCACTAGATCGACGAAGCGGTCCGTCAAATGTAGATCGATTTCTACCTCAGGGTGGTGCCGCAAAAAATCCGTCACAAATGGCATGAGGCTATAGGAACCGAAGGTCACGGGAGCACTGATTTTCAGTTTGCCACGAGGGGTGTCGTTCATGATCTGCGCAAGGGAGTCGGCCGCCTGGGCTTCGCTCAAAATATGCTTACAGCGTTCATAGTAAGCACTCCCCAGTTCAGTCAGGCTCTGCCGCCGGGTCGTACGGTTCAGTAGCCTCGCCCCTAGCCGGTGCTCAAGAGCGGCAACATGTTTGGCCACCATCTGCGGCGACATGCCCAATCGCTCTGCGGCGCTGGCATAAGAGCCTGATTCCGCAGCCATCACAAAAGCGCCCATGCTCGTCAGGCGATCCATCATTCAACACTCCTGGTAACAATACTAAGTCTCAGATGGTTATTTATCTCCCATTGATTGCCAATCATCATAGCCTCTTCCTACCACCCAGCGGAGCAAGGACATGCGTATAGGCATTATTGGGGCAGGGTTCATCGGGCGTGCAGTGGCGCAATTGGTTATAGCTGCGGGACACGAGGCGATGCTTAGCAACTCACGCGGCCCAAAGACGATGAGCAGCGTGCTCAGTGATATTCCCACCAGTAAGGTCGGCACCATAGAGGAGGCTGCACAATTTGGCGAAGTGGTTCTCGTGGCAATCCCCTTGGAGCATTACCGAAGCGTGCCTGCCAAGTGGCTAGAGGGCAAAACCGTTCTGGATGCCAACAACTACTACCCGGCACGAGACGGCCACATTTCCGCCCTGGACCGATTCGAAACCACCACCAGCCGCCTGCTCGCCGAGCATCTGCCGCACTCCAAAGTGGTCAAGGTTTTTAACGCAATCCTCGCTCAAGACCTGGTGCAAGACTCACGCCCGAAAGCTGCGCCCGACCGACGCGCACTTCCGATTGCTGCTGATGATCCGGTCGCGAAAGCCCTGGTTATCACGTTGCTGGACGAGATTGGATTCGACGCTGTTGATGCTGGCAGCCTTGATGAAAGCTGGCGATTCGAACGGGCTAAACCCGCCTACTGCATCCCACTGGATAAAGAGGGGCTGAAGGTTGCCTTGGCTGCGGCCCAACGGCAGGTCGAATTGCCCGAGGGATCGTGGCGCCGCTGAATAGCCCGCAACCCACTGGATCGAGAGAAGACTTGGAGCTGACTATGAAACCAGGGACCATTCACTCAGTTTCGATAACAGTGCTCAGACAAGTAGATCGACGGTCTGCAACATACGCCGATAAGGCGAGTCGGGATGCCCCATCTCGAAGTGAATGGTTTCGATCAGACACTCCAGAAACCGCTCGGCCGCCGGCCGCAGGGGCTGCCCGCTTCGGCTGATGACGCCCACCGAAGCACTGCTGACCGGCTCGCGCAGCGGCAAGGTGCACAAGCCTTCTCTCTGAGCGCAAATTTCCACCAGCGGCCATGGAAAGATGCTCAACATGTCGGTTTCACGCAGCAAGCTCAAGATGATCGACAGCGAATGGGCGAAATGCACATGCCCCTGCGTCGTAATCGTCCCGTCTTGCTGCGAGGCCAGAATCCAGTCGGCCGACGCCAGTTCCACTATGGCTCGACAGTTCGACAAAGGATGTTGCTGACGCGCCACCACCGCACAATCGGCCGTGAACAGGGGTAGATAGGTCAGGTCGGCGCTGGAGCACTGGCTATCAAGCCGTCCGATAAAAAGATCGACGCTCGCATCCCGCAGCCGCGGACAAGCGACGGACGAAAGACCTTCATGCAGCTCAAGTTGCACTTTTGGAAATAGCTGGCGAAAACGCACGACTGCCTTGGGCATGAGCGTCATCGCCAACCAAGGTGTGACGGCTACCGACAAGCGTCCAGCCAGTTCCCCGTTGCAATCAACCAACACCTGACGGGCACTGACCATCTGTGCCACCAGCAAGCGTGACTGAATCAACAGTTTCTTGCCGAGTTCGGTAAACACAATCCCGGAGGAGTTGCGGATCAGCAATTGTGTTGCTGTGTCTGCCTCCAGTTTCTGTATCGCTTTGGTGACGGCGGCCGGCGAGGTATCAAGCCGTTTTGCGGCGCCGCGAATGCTGCCTGCGTCGGCCACCGCCACCAGTGCATTGAGTTGATAGAACTTCATAGTGTCCGCCGGTGTTAACCCTGGGTTGCCTTGTTCACTTTCGATTGCCTATTGGCCTTTCCCTTGGCCCTCTAAGCTCAAACCAACGCCGCCTGGGCTTCCAGCATTATCAAAAGACCGTATCAGAAAAAGCGTAGGCATTTTGATGAAACGTATGATGCCGTGAGCCATAGCGTTGGATGTGGCCGCGGCGACAGATCTGTTTCTCCTCCTGGTCACAAAGGAAAAACGCTGCCAATGACACAGTTCATGACGCTACTAAAAGAGATCGAGCATGAAATGCGCGAACTCCGCCAGCATATCCATGCCAACCCTGAACTCGGTTATCAGGAGGTCGAGACTAGCAAACTGGTATCCGAGCGATTAACCAAATGGGGGTATGAAGTGACGCATGGCTACGCCGAAACCGCGGTCATCGCCACGCTGAAAAAAGGCACCAGCCCCCGCGTGCTCGGCATAAGGGCTGATATGGACGCACTGCCCATTCTAGAGAAAACCGGGCTCCCCTATGCAAGCCGGATACCCGGCAAAATGCATGCGTGTGGCCATGACGGACATACGGTCATGCTCCTCGCCGCTGCGTACGCCCTTGCCCATGGTCACCCGTTCGATGGCACCGTACACCTGATTTTCCAACCCGCTGAAGAAGGCCTGGCCGGCGCCCGAAGAATGATTCAGGAAGGTGTACTACAACAGTTCCCCTGCGATGCGGTGTTCGCCGCACACAACATGCCTGGCTACCCTGTCGGAAAACTCGGATTCCGGGTCGGCCCCTTCATGGCCTCCGCCGACCAGGTCAATGTCACGATTCACGGAAAAGGTGGTCACGGCGCGATGCCGCATCTGAGTGTCGACCCTGTGGTGGTCTGCGCAAGCATCATCATGGCCTTGCAGACCATCGTCTCGCGTAACGTTTCACCTCAGGACATGAGCGTTATCACCGTCGGGGCCATTAACGCAGGCAAGGCGTCCAATGTGATCCCGGACAGCGCGCACATGCTGATGTCGGTCCGTTCACTGAACAACGCCGTCCGAGACCGCTTGGAGAGCCAGATAAAACGCCTCATTCACGCCCAGGCGGAGGCATTCGGCGCTACCGCCGACATTGACTACAGTGCCGACTACCCCTTGCTGGTGAATGACGAAGAAATGACCCGGTTCGCCAGTCAGGTGGCCACCGACTGGCTCGGTGAAGACGAGGTCATGAGAGACATCGTACCCTTCAATGGCAGCGAAGATTTCGCCTATTTCCTGCAGCAATGCCCTGGCTGTTACCTGATCATCGGCAATGGCGACGGTGAACAGAGCTGCATGGCTCACGACCCACGCTACGACTTCAATGACGACATCCTGATTCGTGGCGCTGGCTATTGGGTCAAGTTGACCGAGGCCTTTTTACCGCTTAACGCTTGAACAAAGACCTGCAAACCGTGAAAACCAATAAAAAATGAGGTCATCATGCAGCTACGCAAACTTCAATACACCGTCATGCTGTTCGGGCTGATCATCACCCCGATATCGCAGGCGGAACCGGTGATCAAATTCGGCGTCGACCCTAGCTATCCACCGTTCGAGCAAAAGCAGCCAGACGGCTCATTGAGTGGTTTTGATATCGATCTGGGCAACGCCCTGTGTGCCAAGTTGCGTGTCAGGTGCATTTGGGTCGAGCAGAGTTTCGACGGCATGGTCCCGGCGTTAAAAGCGAAGAAATTCGACGCCATTCTGTCTGCATTCAGCGCCACCGAGGCACGTCGCCAGCAGGTCGATTTCAGCGATAAGCTCTACACCGCTCCATCATCTCTCGTCGCCAGGAAAAACGCCGGATTGCTGCCGACGGCAGCGTCATTGAAAGGGAAGTCCGTGGGGGTTGTTCAAGGGTCACTGCAAGAAAGCTTTGCCAAATCGGAATGGGGCAGCAAAGGAATCGAGATCCTTTCCTACCAAACCCAGGACCAAGTGTTTTCAGACCTCATCAACGGGCGCCTGGATGCTTCGTTCCAAGCCTCGGTACAGGCAGATATCGGATTGCTGCAAAAGACTCAAGGTCAAGGATTTGCCTTCGCGGGCGACCCCATCACCGACAAACGCATCATTGGCGATGGCGTCGCAATCGGTGTCAGAAAGAACGAGCCTGATATCAGAGAACAACTGAACACAGCCATTGCCGGCGTTCGTCAATCAGGCCAATACGACCAGATTGCGAAGAAGTATTTCAACTTCGATATTTACGGCGAGTGAGGCAATCCCCATGAACGAAATGACACAATGCGGTGAGTCTCGTCTTGCCGTCCCCGTCAGTGACGAGACTGTGCGCGCCTTCCAGACTCAGGGCGCGGTGTGCATCCGCAATGCGTTTTCTGCGCAGCAAATCAGCGAACTGACCCAAGGCATCGAATTGAACCTTGTCCATCCCAGCCCTCGCGCAAAAGTGGCGAGCAGTGCCACCGACCCGGGATGGTTCTTCGAGGATTTCTGTAACTGGCAAGAGAATGCGCACTATCGCAACCTCATTTTCAACTCCGCCATCGCGCCTATCGCTGCCGCCCTGTTGAACAGCCAACGGGTGCGCCTGCACCATGACCACTTGCTCGTAAAGGAGCCCCATACGCGCCAACGCACCCCTTGGCATCAGGACCAGCCTTACTACAACATCAGTGGCTCGGACACGGTGAGTTTCTGGATTCCCGTCGATCCAGTGCCCAGGGAATCGACCCTCGAGTTTATCGCGGGCTCACACAAGGGACCCTGGTTGATGCCTCGGTCTTTCATGGACAGTCAGGCCAAATGGTTTTCCGAGGGAACCCTGGACGAACTACCGGACATAGAAAGCCATCGCGAGGACTTTCCCATCCTGGGATGGGCTTTGTCGCCGGGGGACATGGTGTGTTTTAACATGTTGACCTTGCATGCCTCTGCCGGGGTGGGAGGGCAAAACCGCCGTCGCGCGTTTTCAGTGAGGGTCATAGGCGACGACGTGCGGCATGCTCCCAGACCCTGGGCCACCTCACCTGATTTTCCTGGGCTTCGGGATACTCTGGCACCCGATGTTCCTATGGAACACGAGCTGTTTCCGACACTTTGGCATCGCGGGATTTGAATGTCCGAGCGTTGCTGTCCGACCCATAGCGGTCATCCGTTATGAGTCGAAATGGCTCTGCATGCTCCGCGAAACAGAATGCCCAGACGAACTATCACGGAGTCCCGTTTCTTCCGTGCAGGAGGTAGCCAGGTCGACGACTCAACCGTTCGTAATAGGCACTCACGGCAGGAAAATCCGGATGATCGAGCGGTGTTTCAAACCATCGATTAACCGATAGACCTATCGGAATGTCTGAGAGAGAAAACTCGTCACCGCTGACGTAAGCCCCTGTTGATTCGAGCTGTCGATTGAGGATTTCCATGTGCCTCGACCATTGACCGCAAGCGGCGGCCAACGATTTGCCGTCTTGATGCTCAGGTGACTGCCTGACCAATGACATGAAGGCATAAGTCCACGATTTGTTGAGGTCCGACGCTTGCCAATCCATCCATTGGTCCACCCGTGCCCTTGCTCTCGGTTGATCCGGGTAGAGATGAGCTCCGTTGTAGCGGGACGCCAGGTACCGAATGATCGAATTTGATTCCCATAGCACCAAGTCGTCGTCCTGAATCACCGGCACCATTGCGTTGGGATTCAGCGAAATGAATTCAGGCGTGTGCGTCGACTTGAAGCCAGAACCCCAATCTTCCCGCTCGAAGGGTATTTCGATCTCGGCGCATGCCCAGAGTACCTTCCGTACATTGATCGACGATGCTTTACCCAATATGCGCAGCATTCCATGTCCTTATAGTTCGGGGCTGTTGACCTGAATAAGTCCTGCGTTTTTTGTCATTCCAGGGGGAAGTTAAGCGAATCGGGCTCCCTGGTTCAAGGGCTGCTTCTGGCCGATTACTGCCTGTCGCGACCGGCTGAATACGTCAGACTGGTGATGCTGACGACATGGCCGCTGCCTTGTTTTTCCATCTCGGCGATGGCGAGTTGGGTGATGTAGAAGAAACCATTCAGGTTCACCGACAGCACAGCAGCGTAGTCTTCGTGGGTAGGCTTTGGATCTTGACGCAGGACCGGCTAACGGGTGTCCCCCCATTTCCTCATTTCGCGCCGAACAGCATCGTCCAATAGACGCCGTTGTCGCTACGCGAGTTCGCGGCATAGGCCGCGCCAACCTGGGTAAACATCGGGTTCATCAGATTGGCGCAATGCCCGGGGCTGGCCAGCCAGCCTTCCATAGCCTTGCCCGGCGAACGCTGCCCGGCGGCGATGTTCTCTCCGATCTGCCGGCCACCGTAGCCGGCGGCCTTCGCTCGGTCCCACGGCATATCACCGTTGGGGTCCTGGTGCGCGAAGTAATTGTCGTTGGCCATTGCCCGGCTGTGCCCCTGCGCCGCTGTCCCCAGGGCGGCATTCCAGGTCAGCGGCGGTGCAGCGGCGAAGCGCTGACGACCACACAGGCGCGGTTTCGCCCGTGCCGCGTTGACTTGTGCCAGCAACGTCTTGCCCGCCGCTCGCGGGTCGTCCAGATGCCCATCGAGCAAGGGCCGCGCCAGCACCACCTGCCATTCACTCTCGTCGCGATGCACGCCAATATCGGCGAACTGGGTATCGAGCAGGGCCCCACAGTAGCGGCTCTGGAGCATGTCAAAGGCCTCCTCGGCATCTTCAGCGCCGACCAGACGGATAGTCCGCACAGACACCGCCTGATAGCCGGAATCCTTCAACGTCTCCCGCGTAACGCCTCCATAGCCGATCGGCAAGGCCAGGTTCGACTTCAGAGCCAGCGGCGTCAAGGCTTGGACCGTGCGCCCCGCGCAGCGCTGCGGTTGGGCGCGGTAGTCGTTGATGTCCTCCACCAGTTGCCTTTCCCCGCCGGCATGGGCGGGACTGGCGAACAGGGGGAGCAAAGGAATAAGGCAGAGCGAGAAAACGCAGGAGGAGCGAACGGTCTGGCGCATGAGGCGGGCAGCTCTGATGGGATGACGACGGTAATGGCGATAGTGGGCTGAGGAATGACCGCAGAGCGTTTCGCTGTATTGGCTCGCAAATGGATTCCAAGGCTGGGCTAAGACTGTGGGCCTCAACACAAGTTTCACGAGCGAAGGGGGGAATTTATTGTTGGAGTCGTGTGTCCGCTCCTGGCCCAGAGTGTGTAAAAACGCTGGATGAGGCTTTCACCTTCAAATCCAGGGCCTTTCTCACGCTTTGGCGCCCACGCACGGTCAGGATGCCCT
>NZ_JBIUVW010000045.1:0-57619 GCF_044743155.1 Pseudomonas sp. NPDC087697
CCTGCCGCCTGCGCTGTTTGAGCAGCAAGCGGCCTAATGCTCCTACAGAGCGGTTCAAAAAAACTGAACCACAACACCGTAGGCTGCGATCTTTTCCGCCGCGACGCCGTTACAAACTGATCGCAGTCGCCTCGAACTTCACCCGAGGATGGGCAATACGGTCCTGGGCACGCACCAGTTCCAGCTCATAGCTTGCGCAGGCCTGGGTTTCCAGCAGCACTTCATGCACCGCCGACGCCGCGAACTCAAAGGCCGCGACCAGGCTGTCACCCAACAACACCCGCGCCAGAAACAGACCCGATGTCAGGTCGCCCACGCCCACCGGCTGACGCGGAAACGCCAGCAATGGACGACGCAGATGCCAACTGCCTTCGGCCGTCACCAGCAACATCTCGAAGCTGTCCGGCAATTTGCCTGGGTAGTCCAGATGCTTGACCAACACCGCCTTCGGGCCACGCGCCAGCAACGCGCGGGCCATCGCCAGGCAATCGAACAGCGACAGCGGCTTGCGCCCGGAGAAACTGTCCAGCTCCAGCTGATTCGGGCACATGAAATCCGCCACTGCCGCCGCTTCATTCAGCAGGAAATCGCTGACTTCAGGCGGTACGATGCAGCCTTTCTCCGCATGCCCCATCACCGGGTCGCACAAGTACAAGGCGCTGGGGTTGATCGCCTTGATTCGTGCAACGCCGCTGAGGATCGCCCGCCCTTGAGCGGCACTGCCCAAATAACCGGACAGTACGGCGTCGCAGTTGCCCAGCTCGCCAATAGCTGCGATCCCTTCCACCAGCTCGGGAATCTGCTGCGGCGCCAGCACTTCACCGGCCCACTGGCCGTATTGAGTGTGGTTGGAGAACTGCACGGTATTGAGCGGCCAGACGTTCACCCCGACCCGCTGCATCGGGAAAACCGCGGCGCTGTTGCCGGCGTGACCGAAAACCACGTGGGACTGGATGGCGAGCAGATGGGGAGTACGTTTCATGCGGGATTTCCGTAAAACGATTGAAATTCGAGCCGCGCAGTATGCGACTAAACAGAGCCTGTACGACAGACCAGAGACACAGTTAAGCTGACACTAATTTGTTGGAGCACTGTTCATGCTGACCCTTGGAAATATCTTCGTGCTGATGCTGCTGGCGACCGGTGCCGCCTGGCTGTGGCACAACCATGGCTTGCGCGAGCGGGCACTGGAGCGAGTCAAACGGCATTGCGCCAAACTTGATATTGAACTGCTCGATGGCAATGTGGCGTTGAAAAAGATTGGCTTCGTGAAGGATGCCAACGGGCGGCGACGTCTGGCCCGCGTGTATAACTTTGAGTTCACCGTGACCGGAGAAACACGTCACATGGGCACCATCACCCAATTCGGTGCCCACAGCGCGCAGATCGAATTGGCACCTTACCCGATTCCGCTTGAGGAAAAACCTGTGCTGCCCAGCGCCGAAGTGATCGAGCTGAGCCAATGGCGCCAGGACCATAACAAGTGGCGTCATTGAACCTGAGCCGCGTTAAATCAGGCTCACACGGCAGCTCGCGAGTTTCCTCTGTAGTGATTCGGCATCCTGCGGCTTATCGAAAATAAGCTCGATGCGCGAATCCTGACGCCATTCGCTGGCTTGCCAGCAGAGCGTGGCGTTATCCAGCGAGTTGGCCGACACCCAGCCCTCGGCGCTGTGGATAACCAGCTTGGCCCGGCGCCAGTCCAACGCCGCCAGACAGGCCCGGACCCTGGAAAGGTCGAACGACTGACCCGGATGCCAACGCCAACCGATGCTCCAGCCACCTTCCTGCTGCTGGCTCAGGCAAATCGGCTGCGTCGGGTCAGTCCAGACTGCCGGTATCTGCGCCAGACCTTTAGGCACACTGAAGTTATCCACACCCTCGACCGCTCGACTGTGCACGCCCGGCAAGTCACTCAGCGCCAGAGCGCCCTGCTGCGTCCAATACAGCGGGCATTCCGGCAATTGCGCGATGATGCGCTGGCGCTCTTCGTCGCTCAGTTGCTCAGCCTTGTTCAACAGCAACAGACCGGCGCTCGACAGTGCCGTCTGCTGCGCCGCTGGCAGTGGTTTTCCGGCGGCCAGTGCTTGAGCGTCGAGCACCATAACGCTTGGCTGAATCGCCAGCACACCCTGCCACGGCGCTTCGCTTAATTGCTTGAGCAGTTGCGCCGGATGTCCCAGCCCGGAGGGCTCGATAAACAAGCGGTCCGGCCGCGATTTACGCAGCAACCGCCCGAGGCCGATCTGAAACGGCGCACCATTTACGCAACACAAACAGCCGCCAGCCACTTCACCCAGTGCGATACCATCGGCACCGGTAGTCAACAGCGCGGCGTCGAGACCGATCTGGCCGAACTCATTGATCAGCACCGCCCAGCGCTCGTTCGCCGGCCGCTGCGTCAGCAGATGCTTGATCAGGCTGGTCTTGCCGGCACCTAACGGCCCGGCAATGACGTGAGTAGGAATGTCCTGCAACATGTTCGACGGTTTCTTGGGAGGAAAAGGATGCGACTGATTGGCTTGCCATTGCTATTGGCCTTCGCCTCGGGCGAGGTGCTGGCCGAGGCCTGCATGGTTCATAGCCAGGCGGAGCGGCTCGACGTCAAAGTCTGCCAGCAGAACCGCAACATCCCGGAAAAGATGTTCCATGACGGCTTCTGTCAGCCAAACCTCGCGGGTCAGAAGGTCGAAGTCGCATTCCTCGACCAATGCCCCAGCGGTGCCTTCGGTGTGTGCAGCAACGCTCAAGTTGCCAATATGCCTTACCGGCAGGATATTCACTATTACGGTGTGGCCACCGATGCGGCGTACCTGAAGCCGTATTGCGAAAGCCAAAGCCAGGGCGCTTGGCTCACGCCTTGAATCAACCGAGCCAGTCGAGGGTCAGGATCAGCCGACGCTCACCCGGTGCGGGTAGCGGCGAACGATGAATCAGCCCAAAACCCTCGTTGCCGTGCCACTTCTCACCCTTGAGCAACGCCACTTCACCACAGAGCATTTGCTCACAGCCCTGCGGCTCGACCTCCGCTCTGGCCAGGTTCTGTCGATCCGTGGCGCCCTCTCTGAGCCATTGACTGCCGATACCGGCGTAGGTGGTGATCAGCCGCACGGGTACATGATCGACGTGAAAACGCGGGCACATGGCTTTATCCAGCACCCGCAAACGCAAGCCGATACGCGTCGCCCCCAGCAAGCAGGCAAACGCGCTGACCAGCCATGAAACGTCAGTGATAAACCCTTCGTAGCCCTCCAGATCACTGTAGCTTTCGGCCAGACCACGCAGATCGGGATCAGCGTCGTCAGTCGCCAACTCCACCACCAACGACTCGGCCAGCGGTTCGTTCAGCGATAACAACAATGTGCCGAAATCGGCGATATGTGCCGGCAATCGCCGCTGCCAGAGAGCCAGGTTAGTGCCGTCTTCAAGTATCTGCGTGAAGACTTCAGGGGTTTGACCCTGTACCTGGCGAACCACCAGGCTCGCATTCAGACTCGGCGCCAACATCAGGCCGCTTCCTCTTCGAGCCATGGACCAAACGGGTCAGCCATCAGGCGCCAACCTTCGACGCCCAAGGACATTTCGTCATCGTTGAGCAGGCAGTTGTCGAGGCGCTCAGTGAGCTGAGCGAAGTCGATGTTCTGGCCGATGAACACCAGTTCCTGACGGCAATCGCCCGTAGCCGAGGTCCAGTTTTCCATGATCGCTGCGGTACTTTCCTGATCCTGCGGCCACTCTGATTTCGGCACAAAGCGCCACCAGCGACCCGCGAACCCATGGCGCATCAAACCACCGGCCTGGGACCAACTACCGGCGTCCTGGTGCTTGCTGGCCAACCAGAAAAAGCCCTTGGAGCGCAGCAGTTTTCCATTCACCCACGGCCGATTGATAAAGCTGAAAAAGCGCTGCGGATGAAAGGGCCGGCGTGCCCGATAAGCCATTGAAGCGATGCCATACTCGGTAGTTTCCGGCACATGTTCGCCGCGCAACTCCTGCAACCAGCCCGGCGCCTGTGAGGCTTTTTCAAAGTCGAAGCGGCCGGTGTTGAGGATCTGTTTCAGCGGTACTTCGCCCATGACCATCGGGATAATTTGCGCCTGAGCGTTGAGCCGTTTGAGGATCGCGATCAACTCTTCGCGCTCCGTGCTGCTGATCAGATCAATCTTGCTGATCAGCAGCACGTCGGCGAATTCGATCTGCTCGATCAACAAGTCAGTGATCGAGCGCTCGTCTTCCTCACCAAGGGTTTCACCGCGTGAGGCGAGACTTTCAGCGGCCTGGTAATCGAGCAGAAAGTTCATCCCATCGACCACCGTGACCATGGTGTCGAGCCGTGCGATGTCGGCCAGGCTTTGGCCTTGCTCGTCGCGGAAGGTGAACGTCTCCGCCACTGGGAGAGGTTCGGAAATGCCGGTGGACTCGATCAGCAGGTAATCGAAGCGACCGTCTCTGGCCAGTTTGCTGACCTCCTCCAGCAGGTCTTCGCGCAGGGTGCAGCAGATGCAGCCGTTGCTCATCTCGACGAGTTTTTCTTCGGCGCGGTTCAAGGTGACATCGCGCTGAACCTCGCTGCCGTCAATGTTGATTTCGCTCATATCATTGACGATCACCGCGACCCGAAGGTTCTCGCGGTTACGCAGTACATAGTTGAGCAGCGTGCTTTTGCCGGCGCCGAGAAAGCCGGACAGCACAGTAACGGGGAGACGATTGGGCATCAGGTATTCCTCATCAGGAGTGGCCGGTCAAATCGCCCGTTGATGGCGTTCGCGCAGCTCTTCACGTTCTTTGGCCTCGATACACAGGGTGGCGGTGGGTCGCAGCAGCAGGCGTTTCAGGCCAATCGGCTCACCGGTTTCGCGGCACCAGCCGTACTCACCGCGGGCCAGGTGTTCGAGGGCTTCGTCGATCTTGTCCAGCAGCTTCTTTTCCCGTTCCAGCAGGCGCAGTTGCCATTGGCGTTGTTCTTCCGCGCTGCCGATGTCCGCGGGGTCGCTGCTGGGCTCGTGCTCACGCAATACGTCGAACTCGCCGGCGATGCGCTCTTGCAGCTCGTTGCGTTGGGCCAGCAGCAATTCGCGAAAGAAGCCTTGCTGGGCGTCATCCATGTAGTTGGTGGCAGGTTGGCCGAGGAGTTCTTGTTCAGTCATGGGCGGATCACAGGTCAGGCGATCTTTTAATGTTATAGTATAACAACACAAAGAAGCCAATCCCCTCTTGCTCACAACGACGAAGGGCGTAATGCTTGGGCCCGTTCACACCAAGAGAAAGCCCATGCACAACGCCTTGAAATGCACGCTGTTGAGCCTTTCGCTGTTGGTCGCGGCAGACGCTTGCGCGCAGGCGCCGAGCTTGGCGAAGTGCACGCGCAGCGCCAATCTGCTGGCTTGCGTGGATCCCGACGGCAACGCTTACAGCGTCGCCACGGCGGGCAGTACGACCTACATGCGCGGGTTTGAAGTGACCGGTAAACGCTATTGGGCGCAGACCAGCAGCCGTTATGGCCAACTGACGTTCTTCACCGGTTTGGCGTCGGATGGCGAAGCCTGGGTCGGCTACAGCCGCCGCGTTGGCTGGACCACCATCAATCGGTTTTCCAGCTCCGGCGGTTCTAGCGCCAAGTTCACCTGTAGCCGGCTGACTGGCTGCTAGGCCTGCGTTTTTTGCTGTGACTGCTGCCAGGCCATGTAACTGTTCATTGGCGGATTCTTCTGAAAGTAACGCTGCAAGCCTTCAAAAAGACCGTCGGCTACCGCCTGCTGATGCCGCGCCGTGACCAATCGCTGACTGTCGCGGGCATTGGAAATGAAGCCGGTTTCTACCAGGATCGATGGCACATCCGGTGATTTCAGTACCGCAAACCCCGCCTGCTCCACGCGTTTCTGATGCAGCGTGGTAATGCCCGCCAGGCTGCCCAGCACCGTGTTGCCGAGCTGCAAACTGGCAGCAATGGTGGCGTTCATCGACATGTCGAGAATCACTCCGGCGAGCATCGGATCCTTGTCCTTCAAGTTGAGCAAACTGGTCGCACCCAGCAAGTCGGCACCGTTTTCCCGTTGCGCCATAAAGCGAGCCGTGGCCGAGGTCGCACCACCTTCGGACAATGCGTAAACCGAAGCGCCAGAGGCCGTGAGCCTTGGCGCCGCGTCAGCATGCACCGAGATGAACATGTCAGCCTTGTGCGTACGGGCGATCTCCACACGCTTGCGTAGCGGCACGAAGAAGTCGTCGTTGCGCACCAATTTCACATCGAAACCTTTCTCGCGCTTCAAGCGCTTGGCCAGCAATTGTGCGATGGACAGCACCACGTCTTTCTCGCGCTCGCCTTTGGCACCAATCGCGCCGGGGTCCTTGCCACCATGGTCGGGGTCGACCACGACGATGATGTCGCGCTTGGGGTGAGCCTTGTCGATCGGCGTTTCACGCTGAACCAACGGTGCAGCGGCGGCGATCTGCACGGGCGCGGCGCTCAGTAGATCGAGCACCAGACGATGACCCTGCCCGTCCTGTGGCGGCAGTTGAAAACTATTGAGCTGCACCGGACCGGTAAGGTCGAGCACGATCCGCGTATCACCTTGCCCGAAGTGCCCTGAACGGATCGAGCGAATAACCGTGTTGGTGAGCGCTAATTGGCTGAAGTCACCGCTGAGTTGCGCACCGCTCAAGTCAATGATCAGTCGCTCAGGCGCGCTCAACGAGAAGGTTTTGTACTGCACCGGTCCACTCAGATCGAGCACCAGCCGAA
Source organism: Pseudomonas sp. NPDC087697 (assembly GCF_044743155.1). NCBI lineage: Bacteria > Pseudomonadati > Pseudomonadota > Gammaproteobacteria > Pseudomonadales > Pseudomonadaceae > Pseudomonas > Pseudomonas sp. NPDC087697. The sequence goes on from NZ_JBIUVW010000045.1 coordinate 6,743, forward strand.
GCTTGTCATCCGAACGCCAGAGCCGCGCATTGCGGATCTGCGTGGCCGACACGCCGAAAGGTAGAACCAGCGCAGCGCTGGCCAACAACAGGTTGAGCAATTGTCGCCTGTGCATAGTGAAAGACCGTAGGAGAAAAAGTTTAGTCGACCAAATAGTTATAATATAACATTACTAATTATTTCCAACGATGGACCTGCTCATGAATGCGCTGACTCTGCCGGATATCGCCGCGCAGGCCTCACGCCAAGCCTTGCCACTCGAATGGGTGGGCATGTGCGGCGTTGCTCTTCCTGTAATGTTCGACGGCCAGCGATTGAGTGCGAAAGCCGACGCAGGCGTCAGTCTTGATGATGGCGAAGCACGTGGCATCCATATGTCGCGCCTGTATCTGGCGCTGGAGATGCTAGAGCAGGAGAACCTCACGCCAACGATTTTGCAGCGTGTTCTACAACGTTTTCTCGACAGTCACGACGGTTTATCCCGTGCTGCTTACCTGCGTATTCATGCGGATTTGCTGCTCAAACGCCCCGCATTGGTTAGCCCGTTAAGCGGATGGAAAAGCTACCCCGTGAGCATCGAAGCGCGTCTGGAAAACGCAGTGTTCCACGTGGAACTTAAAGTTGAGATTGCCTACTCGTCTACTTGCCCGTGTTCGGCAGCACTTTCCAGGCAGTTGATCCAGCAGCAATTCATCGACGACTTTGCCAACACGCCATTGCAGCACGCCGACGTTCTGGCGTGGATCGGTTCCTCAAAAGGCATCATCGCGACGCCCCACAGCCAACGCAGCAGCGCGCAATTGCGGTTACGACTGGATGACTTTCTGGACGATCTGCCTCTGATCGCCGCGATCAACGACACCGAAGCCGCGCTCGGTACCGCTGTGCAAACCGCAGTAAAGCGCGCCGACGAACAAGCCTTCGCCCTAGCCAACGGTCAAAACCTGATGTTCTGCGAAGACGCCGCACGGCGCTTGAATCTGGCGTTGAAACGCTCTCCCGGCATCAAGGCTTTTCAGTTGCGCGTGGTTCACGCCGAAAGTCTGCACGCCCACGATGCGGTGGCCGAAAGTCGTTGGAACTGGGAGGCCGCATGATTCGTTGCCAAGGACTACGCTGGGGCGCGCCCGGCCAACCACTGACGCCCCCCGTCGATTTCGATTTACCCAGCGGCAGCCTGACGGCGGTAATCGGTGCCAATGGCTCGGGTAAAAGCAGCTTGCTGAAAGTCATCGCCGGCCTGCAAAAACCGCTAGCCGGCAAAGTCGTCCTGGATGTTTTGCCACGGGGTGGTTTGTCTTTTTTGCCGCAACAACAGCACCTCGACCGACAGTTCCCCATCAGCTTGCAAGAGTTGGTAAGCGCCGGATTCTGGGGCAGCAAACAAACGCCGGACGTTCGCCGCCAACGCCTCGACAGCGTGCTGAACGACTGGTGTCTGAGCGGTTTGGAGCAACGCCCATTGATGGCGTTGTCGGGCGGCGAATTGCAACGCGCCCTGCTCGCCCGCTTGAGCCTCGCCGAGGCGCCACTGTTGCTGCTCGACGAACCTCACGCGGCACTGGACGAACTCGGCCAGGCGCTGCTGTGGAAACACATCCATACCTGGCACAACGAAGGCCGAACTCTGGTCGTGGTGTGTCACGACCTCGCTGCGGTGCGCCAACACATTCCTCAAGCATTGCTGATAAAAAACACCGGCTGCGTCCTGGCGCCAAGCCGTGAACTGATTCTCCAGCAACCACACACGCAGGTGGCGTAATGCTCGTCGCTGCGCAACTTTGGCAACCCTTCCACGAATTCGTGTTCATGCGCCGGGCCCTCATCGGTGGCCTGGTGTTGGCTTGCAGCACCGCACCGCTTGGGGTGTTTCTGATCCTGCGACGCATGAGTCTGATTGGCGACGCCGTGGCTCACGGCATCTTGCCCGGTGCCGCGTTAGGGTTTTGGTTCGCCGGTTTGAGCTTGTCAGCGCTGACCATCGGTGGCCTCGGTGCGGGCCTGAGCATGGCCGGACTGGCAGCATGGATCACCCGCCGCACCGGCCTTCGGGAGGACGCAAGCCTGGCGGCGATCTACCCCATCTCATTGGCCAGCGGCGTGCTGATTCTAGGGATCGCCGGCAAACGTCTCGATTTGCTTCACCTGCTGTTCGGCTCGGCATTAGCCGTCGACGGCCCGACATTGACCGGCATGCTCTGGGTCTCGGGGATCAGTCTGATCGCCATGGCGCTGATCTATCGGCCACTGTTGCTAGACACCCTCGACCCGCTGTTTCTGCAAACCGTCAGCCGTCTCGGCCCTTTGGCGCATGGCGTGTTTTTGACCCTGGTGGTGCTGAATCTGGTGATCGGTTTCCAGGCCATCGGTGCGCTGATGGTGGTCGGACTGATGATGTTGCCAGCGGCAGCTTCGCGCTTCTGGAGCCGACACTTGCCGATGCTGATGGCCATCGCCGCGGTACTTGGCTGCCTCTCAGTGTGGCTCGGTCTGTTGCTGTCGTTCTACTACTCACTGCCCAGCGGACCGGCCATCGTGCTGGTGGCCGGGGCGTTGTACCTGCTGTCCGTGGTGTTCGGTCCGGTGCACGGTTTGCTGCGCCGCCCGCCTTTGCTCACATCCCAATGAGGTGTTTCCCGATGCGCGCTCTACTCGTACTGTTCAGTGTGTGGTTGTCGATGTCGTTATCAACGGTATCGGCAGCAGAAAAACTTCCAGTGGTCGCCAGCTTCAGCATCCTTGCCGACATGGTTCATCAGGTCGGTGGCGACCACATCCAGATCACTAACATGGTGGGCCCGGACGCTGACGCTCACACCTACGAGCCAACTCCGGATGACGCTAAAGCCCTGCTCAAGGCCAAACTGATCTTCAAGAACGGCCTCGGTTTCGAGCCATGGCTGGACCGTATGGTTGCCAGCACCGCAACCAAAACCCCAGTGATCACTGCCAGCCGTGGAGTGATCCCCAGGACAATGGAAGAAGACGGCGAGACCATCCCCGACCCGCACGCCTGGCACAATCTGGCGAACACCGAACTCTATGTGAACAACATCACCAAGGCGCTGATCGCCGCTGACCCGGCGAACAAAGCCGACTATGAACACAACAGTCAGACCTACCTGAAACAGATTTACCGTCTGCTGGCCGAGGCCAAAGCCAAGCTCGGTGCATTGCCGCCGGGCAACCGCAAGATCGTTACGTCTCATGACGCGTTCGGGTATCTGGGTCAGGCGTACGGCATCGACTTCATGGCACCTCAAGGCTTGTCCACCGAGCGCGAACCATCTGCCGCTGAAGTGGCCGCATTGATTACCCAGATCCGTCAGGCCAAGGTCAAAGCGGTATTCATGGAAAACATCAAGGACGCCCGCCTGCTCAAGCAAATCGCCGATGAAAGCGGTGCGCGAATTGGCGGAACCCTGTACTCGGACGCACTCGCCGCCGAAGGTCCGGCCAGCACCTTCGCCGGGTTGTTCGAATACAACCTCAACACGCTTTACGACGCCTTGAGCAAGCCATGATCCGCAAGAACCCGTCCGGCGATTTGCCGCGGATTGCCGAGTCCGCCTACGTCGATAAAACCGCGATCATCTGCGGCAAGGTAGTGATTGGCGAAAACGTTTTCGTCGGTCCCTACGCGGTGATCCGCGCCGATGAAGTCGACGGTTCGGGCGAGATGGAGCCAATCACCATTGGTGCCAATTCGAACATTCAGGATGGTGTGGTGATCCACTCCAAATCCGGTGCGGCGGTGACCATCGGCGAGTTCAGCTCCATCGCTCACCGCTCCATCGTCCATGGCCCATGCACGGTCGGTAACCGGGTGTTCATCGGTTTCAACAGCGTGCTGTTCAACTGTGCAGTCGGCGACGGCTGCGTGGTGCGGCACAACTCGGTGGTCGACGGGCGAGACTTGCCGGCCGACTTCTACGTGCCTTCCACCACGCGCATCGGCCCCAAAACCGACTTGTCCCAGTTCCCACCGGTCAGTGTCAGCGCCTCGGAGTTTTCCGAGGACGTCGCGCGCACCAACGTTGATCTGGTGCGCGGCTACAAAGCTCTGCAGAACGAGTTTTGAACATGAGCAGCGTGCTGATTCGCAACGCCCGACTGGTCAACGAAGGTCGTGAGTTCGATGCGGCTGGACACCGTTCGCCGGGCAGCGCTTTCGACACAGCGTCAGCACGACGTTGGTTTCGGGGAAAATTGCCTGGTACGCCGAACGTCTAAATGACAACTGTCGGGGTTTGCCTCTACGGTTCACGCGTTGAATTGCGTTTTGCGTGAGACACCCAGGAACACCGACGATGATCCACATCACCCTGCCCGACGGCTCACTGCGCGAGTACGACCAACCGCTCTCGGTATTTGAAGTTGCTGCGAGCATTGGTATTGGCCTGGCTAAAGCGGCGGTCGCCGGCCGGGTGAATGGCACGCTGGTGGATTGTGCATTCGTGATCAGTCAGGACGCGAGGGTGAACATCGTCACACCGCGCGAACCGGAAGGTCTGGAGATCCTTCGCCGGTCTTGCGCGGTCTTGCTGGCGATGGCGATCAGGCAGCTCTATGCCGAGGTAAAGCTGTACACAGGCTCGGTAGTCGGTGACGGTTTTTACTGTGAGTTTACCCACGAACAATCGTTACGCCCTGACGACCTGAAGCTGATCGAAACGCGGATGTATGCACTGGCAGCCACCAACCATTCGATCAATCACGTGTTGTCGCGATCTCGGCTGGGGAACTTCGAAGATGTAGGTGATGGTCCGCACGTACCTTCAACCAGAATGATAGAGGCGTTCACTCTGGCCCATCTCTGCGGAACATCGCGGCAACGGATTTACGGCGTGTGTTGGGCTAATCAGCAGGAGCTCGATGAATGGCGAGCCCCACAACAGGCGGTCGTCGTGAACATCGATGAACGTCAGGTCGGCTACGCGCAGTCAGTCACCGAAGCGCTGCGTCGCGCTGGTTTGCGTGCCAACTCGGATGTGCGCAAGAAAAACATCTGCAACAAAATTCGCCACCACACTCTGCAGGCGGTGCCCTACTTGCTGGTGATCGGTGACAAGGAAATGGACGGTGGATTCGTCAGTTTGCGCAGCGGCAAGGGTGAGGATTTGGGGCGGATGAGTGTTGAAGCGGTGTGTGAACGGCTACGGATTGAAGTGGGTACTATCGCTGGCAAGGCCGGGGCCTGGCCTTGCCGGCGATAGAGATCAGGCGCGAGGTTTGACAGTCCCGCAATCCTGCCCCAACCACACGGCGCGAGTATCCATGCTGCCCTTTTGCTGAATGCCGGTGGCGTTGAACGTGCCATTCACCGTGGTGTTGAACTCACGGTCGCTAAGGAACGTAGCAACACCGGCGCCCTGGGCTTTCGGGCAGCTGAAGCGGAATTTCCACTGATTGCCGCTGCGGTCGGTGATCTGCTGTGTACAGCCCGATTGTGGGTCTTGCAACGGAATGGTGTCGGATTGAACCTGTGCCTGGGTCAGGCACACACGAATCCCTTTGCCGCCCATGGTGATGCCCTGTTTCTCCAGTGCAGCCTTTTGTGCCGGCGTCATCTGGCTGCCCAACTGGTTTAGGATCAACTGCAGATCCGGCAGGTTCTGCTCATCGACCTTCATGTTGCTTGAGGTCAATTCCCACAAACCCGGTTGCAGCATCTGCGCCTGAGCGGCCACAGGAAGTGACAAGCCAACAGCCATGGCCAAACCCAGCAGACGTACGTTCATCGAGTAACTCCTAGACAATAGTGGCCGTTAGACGTCGCCAATCTACTTCGGTTGCATGTCTAATTAAATAGCGACATTCACCGTGGAACATGGTCTGTTAAGCATTGAATTGTCAGGAGCACGGTTGCCCCATGGATTTTTTTGGACCCCATCTTTTCGCTTATCTGATTGCGCTCATCCACTCTCTGGGCACGATCGCAGCCATTCATGCCGTATTGACCGTCAGGACTGCTCAAGGCTCGATTGCCTGGGCCTTGTCGCTGGTGTTCATACCTTACCTCACGCTCATCCCTTATCTGGTCTTCGGTCGCAGCACCTTCGACGCTTATATCAAGGCTCGTCGACAGGCCAACGAAGAAATGCGCAAAGCCATCGCCGACCTGGACTGGCGCCCGTGGGTTGAGGAAGCGCTGACCGCCCGCGCCTCTAATGCCTACGCGTCGTTGCGGGCGATGCCGAAACTGGGGCGGATGCCGTGCCTGGCGAACAATCAGGTGCGCCTGTTGATCAACGGCCACGCAACCTTTGATGCGATTTTCGAAGCGGTTCGCACCGCCCGCGAAGCGGTGTTGATTCAGTTCTTCATCATCCATGACGACCAACTGGGTCGGCGCCTGCAACAGCTGCTGATGGAAAAGTCCGCAGAAGGTGTCGCCATTTACCTGCTCTACGATCGGATCGGTAGCCACTCCCTGCCTCACAGCTACGTTCAACCCCTGCGCGACGCCGGGGTGCAGGTCGAAGCATTCGCCACACGCAGTGGCTGGCTCAATCGGTTCCAGGTGAACTTCCGTAACCACCGCAAGATTGTGGTAGTCGACGGTGTTCTGGGATTTGTCGGCGGGCACAACGTCGGCGACGAATACATGGGCGAGAAGCCACCGCTGGCACCCTGGCGCGATACACACATTGCCGTCAGCGGCCCCGTGGTTGCGTGCATGCAGGAATCGTTCGCGGAAGACTGGTTCTGGGCCTCCCGCAAACTGCCGCCGCTAATACTGCCGCAGAGCTACCCCGATGACGGTGTGCTCTGCCAACTGCTGGCCAGCGGCCCGGCGGACCCTTACGAAACCTGCTCACTGTTTTTCGTTGAAGCCATCCATTCCGCGACCGAGCGTGTGTGGATCACCAGCCCGTATTTCATCCCTGACGAGGCGGTGTTTGCCGCGCTACGCCTGGCCGTGCTGCGTGGTGTCGATGTGCGGCTTCTGCTACCATCGCGACCGGATCACCGGATCGTCTACGCCGCCTCCAGCCTGTACGCCTTCGAAGCGGTACGCGCCGGGGTCCGGGTATTCCGTTACCAGCCGGGCTTCCTGCATCAGAAGGTCGTGCTGGTCGACAGCGAGATCACTGCCATCGGCAGTGCGAATCTGGACAACCGTTCGTTCAGGCTCAACTTCGAAGTGATGCTACTGACCGTCGACAGCGAATTCGCCAATGAGGTGGAACACATGCTCAACGACGACTTTGCCCAGGCCCACGAAATCGCCAAAGGCGAAAGCCGGAAGACCCACCGCTTGCAACAGCTCGGCATGCGGGTCGCCCGGCTGATCTCGCCGATCCTTTAAGGGTTGTAGATATCGTCACGCGTCCACGGTAGCTCATGGCTGCCGTCGGCGTGGGCCTTGACTGCAAGGATCTGGTGCAAGTTGATCCAGCCCCGCGCGAACGCATAGGCGCAACCTGCCAGATACAGCCGCCAGATCCGCAACGCCTGCTCCGGAACCTCTTTGGAGGCGGCTTCGAGGTTGTCCTCGAGCCGCTCGCTCCAATGGTCCAACGTGCGCGCGTAATGCAGGCGCAGACTTTCGACGTCGACGATCTCCAGCCCCGCTTCACTGATCTCGGCCGAAATCATCGCCAGGTGCGGTAATTCACCGTTAGGGAATACGTAGCGCTCGATGAAATCGCCAGCTCCGCGTCCGACTGGCCGGCCATCCGTGTGCTTGGCGGTAATGCCATGGTTCATCACCAGGCCGCCTTCGCGCACGGCACCAAACAATGTCTTGCAGTACTCCGCCAGATTGGCGTGGCCAACGTGTTCGAACATGCCGACACTCACGACCTTATCGAACCGCCCATCCTGGGGTAGATCGCGGTAATCGAGCAGTTGTAGCTCGACCTGATCCTCCAGGCCTTCGGCGATCACCCGTTCCCGGGCCAACGCCAACTGTTCCTTGCTCAGGGTGATGCCAAATACTTTTACCCCAAACTCCCGCGCCGCATAACGCGCCAACCCTCCCCAGCCGCAGCCGACATCCAGCAGATACTCGCCGGGTTGCAGCCGTAGTTTGCGACACAGGTGGCGGAATTTTGCTTGCTGGGCCTGCTCCAGGGTTTCGCTGCCGGTCTCGAAGTAGGCGCAGGAATACGCCATGTCACTGTCGAGCCAGAGCTGATAGAAGGCATTCGAGAGGTCGTAGTGATAGGAAATCGCCGCCGCGTCAGTGGCTTTGTCATGGACAGAGCGCACCGGCTGATTGTCGTCAGCATCATCCAGCAATGCCTGGCTCCACTCATCACACACCCGGATCACATCGCTGATCGAGCCTTCGAGTTCGAGCTTGCCCTCAACGAAGGCGGCGCCCAACAGGTCGAGGCTTGGACGGGTGAATTGAGACACCAGTTGCGGGTCCTTGACCACAATCGTGACGCTGGGCGCAGGACCCAGATTAAATTCATGGCCATCCCAGAGTCGCAAGCGAAGCGGTAATTGCAGATTCTGTAAGGCCGGTGGCAGTTGCGCGAGCATGAATAGTCCCCCTTGTTTCAGACGTCTGTCTTGAGGGTAGACCATCGTGGAAAATTAGCTGGCTATCGATTTAATAGCCTTTTCCTATGAATCACGACGGTGCAACAAACTGTCGTAAATCCATTGTTTCATCCAAGTGACGGCGTGAAGAGGTGCACCCTCTCCACAGTTGACTGTCAATTGTGCGCACAGTTCGGCAAAGCTCCAGCCGTTCAGTGCCTGCGCCTCGTCGGGTGTCAGGCTGGCCTGGTAAGGCCAAGCCCTCAACCCTCCTCTTTGAGCTTGAGCAGTGGCTCCTGGAACCGCAGCAAACGCCCGGCATTACCCAGCACCAGCAAAGTACTGAGATTGTGCAGGACCGCAGCAATCATCGCCCCTGCCGCACCCAGCCAGCCAAACGCGGCGAACGCAACAATCGCCAGCGTCCAGCCCAGGCCAATGATCACATTGACCTGCAAGGTCTGCCGGCACTGGCGACTCAGGCGTACACAGGTACCGAGCCGGCGGAGGTCGCTGCCGATCAGCACGATGTCAGCCGAGGCCAGGGCAATGTCCGCCCCGCCCGCGCCCATGGCCACTCCGACCACGCCAGCCTTGAGCGCCAACGAATCGTTGATGCCATCGCCGACCACCATCGGCCGGAAGCCATTGTCGATTTCGGTCAGGACGCGGTTGAGCTTGTCCTCCGGCAAGGCCTGAGCCTCAACATCGCTGATACCGACTTCATGGGCCAGGCTATGGGCGACGCTCTGTCGATCACCGGTCAACAATAACTGTCGACCAAGGCCCAGCTCGCGCAGTTCGCTCAAGGCAAAACGCGCTTCCGGTTTGACGCTGTCAGCCAGCAACAACCACGCGAGGAAACGCCCATTCAACGCCAGACCGGCAATCGGCCCGTCGTGCTCCGGTACCGTCGAGGTGGTGATGCCCAACTGCGCAAACAACTCTGGTCGGCCGAGCGCCGCTTCACCCTGTTCGGTCATTGCCACCACACCCAGACCCTGACGCTCGCGGATGTCCGACAGCAGCAGAAAATGCTCCTGAGCGACCAACCCGGCCAACGCCCGACTGACCGGGTGACTGCTCGCTGAGCCGAGGCTGGCAGCCAGTTTCAGCAAGGTGCTGCGGTCCTCGACCGGGCTATCGATTGACTGCAAACGCAACGTGCCGAACGTCAGGGTGCCGGTTTTGTCGACCACCAGCGATGTCAGGTCCGCCAGCTCTTCGAGGAACGCCGAGCTGCGAATCAGGATGCCGTGGCGCGCAGCCACAGCGATCCCGGCAATCGCCGTCGCTGGGGCCGACAGCACCAAGGCGCACGGGCACGCAGCAACCAGTACCGCGAGCATCGCTTGCGCATCATTGGTGACGAACCAGGTCACAGCGGCCAACAACAACACCAGCACCATGTAGCTGCCGGCGTAGCGCTCCAGCAAACGGGTAATCGGCGGTTTGGAACGCTCAGCGCTTTGCATCAGCGCAATGACTTTGCCGAGGGTCGATTCGTTGCCGGTGCGGGTCACTTCCAGCCGCAGCAAACCATCAAGGTTGATCGCCCCGCCGAACACTTGCATGCCGACGGTGGCCTCAAGCGGCACCGATTCACCGGTAATCGGCGCGGTGTCCAGGCTCGCCTGGCCGGACAGCACCAGCCCATCGGCCGGTACTCGATCGCCTGCGCGCACTTCGACGATGTCTCCAGCTTTCAGCGCGCCGTTGTCGATTTCGATAATCGAGCCATCGGCCTGAACCTTGCGCGCGTGGCTACGCGTCAGACGGCCAAGCGCGTGGATCGCTTCCTGAGAGCCAATCACGCTGCGCTCTTCCAGCACGTGGCCGAAGATCATGATGATCGGCAACAAGGCTGCGGTCAGCAGATCGCCCGTAGCCCAGGCGCCCATCATCGCCAGAGCGATCAGTTGATCGGTGATCCCGTGCAGGCTTGGGTAACGCAGGCTGTACCAGGCCGAACGCATGACGGGAACAGCCACCAGCAACGAAGCCAGCCCAAGCAGCAGTTGGCTGACACCGGTTTGCTCCGGCGATAACCAACGCCAGACCAGCCCCAAACCGAGCAAGCCCAAAGCGAGCATCGCCAAGGTCAATTGGCGTGCGGCACTGCGTTGTTCGGCCGTGCTCAGCATGCTTGGCGCGGCGGCGGTTTGGGCTGTCATTGTTCGGCTCCCTGAATGATCAGGCGGGAATCGTCTTTAGGGTTGACCGTAGTGACCGAGCCGGCCTGACCGAGAATTTTCGGCATACGCTCGCGATAGATCCGCAGGAGCATTTCCGGGTCGGTCCCCTGCTGTTGCGCCTGCGCCAGGCTGAGCACCGTCGCAGTATCGGCAGACGCTTTGGCCAGGCGCTCGCTGGCTTGAGCGTGAGCAACTTGCAGTGTCCGATCAGCTTGTTGGGTGGCGGTCTGAGTGAGTTTTTCGGCTTCAGTACGTGCGTTCGCCACGGCTTTATCCGCCTGCTGACTGGCAGTGAGTACCGCGTTGAAAGCGTTTACCGCAGGTCCCGGCAGACTCGATTGCACATCGACCCGTGCCACTTCGATGCCCAGCCCCTGCCCCGTCGCGGCCAATTCGGCCAAGCGTAGATTGATCCCTTGCACCAGATCACCGCGCAATCGTTCGCGACGCTCCGCGGCCTTATTGTCGGCACCGATCAACTCCGGCCGAGCGACCAGAATGGTGTCCAGATCTCGCGCAGCCGTCAGCGCCACCGCACTGCGAGTCACCAACCGATCCAGCGCCGGCAGCACATGTTCACCCTGCAGGACAAAGGCGTAAGGCTCGGTCACTTTGTAAAACACCCGAACGTCCAGTTGCACCACGCCAGAATCGCCGGTGAGCAAATACCCCGAACCAGCCAGCGCATCGCTTAGCGGCGTGGCGAAACTCGCCACGCGCTCACCTTGCAGCGCGGCATCCGAGCGCAGCAGATTCTCAACCCGCCGCTCGATCACTCGATCCGCCGCTGGCAACAAAATCACCTGCTCGAACGGACGCGGCCACGCCAACAGTAAACCGGCGTTTTGAATGCGATCCAGCGCTCCGAAGTGCAACACCACGGCGCGATTCTGCGGATCAATCTGCCGCACATTGGAGAAAGCCCAGACCAACGCAGCCAACACCGTTACTGCATAGAGCGCGAGAAATGTCAGGCGCCCTGCCTGAATCCACGGGCTGCTGAGTTCATTTGTTCCACGTGGAACCATGCTCATGGCTGCGACCCAGACTTGTTATCCAGCGTCGGAGGTCCATCAACCAGCACCCGAAATGGCGCGGCATCGGTACGCAGAATCAACTTGGTGCCCCGCGTCACCATCGTGTCCAAGGTGTCCAGCGAACGCAGCAAGTTGTACAGCTGTGGCGAACCGGCGTAGGCCTTGCCGTAGATTTGCGCAGCTTCAACCCGCGATTGGGCTTCGATGTCTGCAGCTTTCACCGTGGCGTCGGCCTGGACGATGCGTGCATCGCGCTCGGCGGCCGAACGGATTTGCGCCGCTTCGCGCTTACCGATGGCCGTGCGCTCGGTGGCAATAGTTTCACGCTCGGCGCGCATACGGTCGACGGTGGCCGTTAGGGTCACTGACGGCAATGTCAGGCGTTCGATGCCGACTTGCAGCACACGCACACCGTAAGTGGTCAGCAGTTGCTGATCGATCTGCTTGCGCAGTTGCGCCTCGAAATCGGCGATATGCACTTGGTTGGCGTCGGTGTTCACCAGGTTGACCAAGTCGAAACTGCTGGCGGTGGTTTCCAGCGCAGAGCCCACGAACGTACGAATCTGCCGCGCCGCTTCGTCCGGCTGGTTCTGTACCGCACGCATGAAGCGCTGCACGTTGTCTGGATCACCCTGCACCTGCCACGCGACGTAGGCCTGAACGATGATCCGCAAACCATCGCGCGTGCCCACGTCCTGCAAACCGCTGGAGGTGGTGCGCAGCCGCAAGTCCACCGGTATCGCCGCCTCGAACGGTGCCGGCCAGCGCCAGCCGAGGCCAGGTTCCAGCAGCACCCGCGAAGGATTGCCGAAACGGGTAATCACCGTCGCCTCGCCCGAGCGCACTTGCACCAGGCTGGCCGCCGCAATGGCAAACAGCACCAGCAGCGCCGCCCAGCCCATCCGCCGCCACGGAAACGGCCCCGCCTCTTGCGGGTCGCCATGGTGATGATGGTGGTGGCCGTGATGATGCCCGCCATGGCCATGGTCATGGCCGGCGTGGTCGTGATGATCATGCGGCTCGTGGGAATGCGACGGGCTCAATTGGCGGCTCCTGACTGAACGGGCTGACGTGACGGCGAAGTGTCAGTCGGTAAGGTGGCGGGTAACGTGTAGCTGCGTAAGTCGATGGTCGGTGTACTGTTGCCACCCAGACGATGATCGAGAACCAATACTTTGGCGTTGGCCAAACCCTGGCTCAGCCGGGCGAGGTATTGCTCCAGCACAAAAGCCCGACCGGCTGTGGCGTAGGCCTTGCGCTCGGCAGCAAAACGCAGGTCGGCGGCCTGGGCCGTGGCGTTGACCTCGCGGGCCGTAGCCAGCGCCTGGTCATGGGCGACACTGGCCTGCAATTGCGCCTGATTGGTCTGCTCGGCCGCCGCACCGCGCTCGCGGGAGATCAACGCCTGTGCGCCAATCTGCGCGGCTTGCACACCGTGATAAGCGTTGGCTGCACCCGCCGGCGGATGAATCGCTTCGACGACCGTGGCGAGGATTTCCACGCCGCTGTCGAGTTTCTGCAGATCGGCCTGCACTGCACGACCAATGTCTTCGGCGAGCCCTACCCGATCTGCGCCGAGCAAACCGTCGAGGGTTCGTGAGGCGAAGTCGTGCACCAGAATCCGGCTGGCAGTGCTGCGAATCAGCGTTGGTACATCGGCGCTGTTGTAGGTCGCTGCCAACGCGGCCTGATCGCTCAGACCGATGCGATAGACGAAACGCACGTCCATGTTGACGATCTGGAAGCTCTGTTTATCGTTGCTGCTACTGGCAATCACCTGAGACTTGTCATTCACGTGGCTGGCGTCCCACAACCGGTTGGCAATCGCCGGCGCGGGCCCTTCCGCAGAATAGACCGCCATCACCGCCGGCGCGTCACCGACGCTGGCCGCCAATTCGTGAACCACGCCATTTTCGACGCTCAGCACCCGGCCCAGCGGCCAAGGCAGACCGGTATGCAAACCCGGGCCAAACACCTGCACCGGTTTGCCGAAGCGCTCGTAGATCCCCCGCCCTTGCAGTGGTATTTCGTGAATCCCGGTCAGCAACCAACCCACCGCCAGCACCACCGTCAACACCGGCAAGAACGCCCGACGCATGTAGGTAAAAGCCCAGATCTGCCGCAGGTCGATACCAAAACGGTTATGCAATTCGTGCTGCAACGCCAACAGGGGTTGCGGCGGCCAACGCAACATATCCGCGACAAAACTGCGCGCCAGCAGCGTCGGTTCGAGCAGTTCGCGACGTGGACTGAACAACGATAGCCCCGCACGCAGCAACAACTCTACGGCGACCAGCCCCGGCAACAAACCGATCAACACAGCGAGGCGCACCGGCCAGACGGCAGTTTCGCTGCTGAACAACAGGCAGAATGCGCTGATCACCAGACAGATGATCGCCACGCGAGTGAGCTGCGCCAACTGCCCGGCTTCAGGCCATTCGGCGGGATGTTCCTGGGCCAGTTGGCGCTCGCACACCAGCAAACCGAACGCCAGGAGCAACGATATCGCCGCCCCAACGCTGGCCGAAAGGCCTAGCGCAGCAGCGGGTAATGTCAGGTTCCAGAACTGTTCGATGCTGAACAATGCCAGCAATGACCAACAGGCCAGCCACAGCGTCGGCGCGCCGATCTGCGCCAGCAACCCGACCCAGCGCTCACCAATGCGCGCCAACAGTCGCTCATACCAACCGAGCGCCTCGGTGGGTTCGACCTGTTCTGCAGCCAGCACAACCACCGGTTCAACCAGCGCCCGCGCCCGCCATTGGGTGACCCACCAGGCCGATTGCAGGCCGGCCACCACCACGATCAACGCCGAGGACTGACTGACCAATAGCGGCGCCCAGAGCGATTTCGGCGCAAACAGCCCGACAAAAAACGCCAGCAACAATCCTGCCGCCGCGATACTCGCCAGGCCGATGCCCACCAGCTTCAACCGACGTCCGTGAAACACCGCCTGCTGAAAACGCGGCAGTCCTTCCACGTTCGCCCCCTCAGCCTCCAAATCGACTTGCATACCACCTCAGTACTTGCTGTTACCTGAACCTGGCCTGTGGATAAGTCACCAGGCCGCTGCACCCATCGTTATATCGTTACGATATAACGATGGTAGTGAATTTTTTGCTCCCCGCCCATCACCAAACCGCAATGCGGCACTGGCTGAGGCCTTGACTCAGCGCGCTCGGTGCACTCATATTACAATCATAATTTTTATTGCGGCATCTCTTCTCTCGTCGATCGCCAATACAGGAGTACAGCCATGAGTACCTACGACGTCGTGATTCTGGGTGGTGGACCCGGCGGCTATAACGCGGCAATCCGTGCCGGCCAGCTGGGCCTCAAGGCCGCTTGCGTCGAAGGCCGCGCGACGCTGGGCGGAACCTGTCTCAACGTCGGCTGCATGCCTTCCAAAGCGCTGCTGCACGCCTCCGAACTCTACGACGCGGCGATGGGTCACGAGTTCGCCAACCTCGGGATCGAGGTCAAGCCGACGCTTAATCTCGCACAAATGATGAAGCAGAAAGATGAAAGCGTAGCCGGGCTAACCCAGGGCATCGAGTTTCTCTTTCGTAAAAACAAGGTCGACTGGATCAAGGGCTGGGGTCATATCGACGGCCCGGGCAAGGTCACCGTGACCGACAGCCAGGGCACCAGGACTCAACTGAGCGCCAAGGACATCATTATCGCCACCGGCTCCGAGCCATCGGCCGACGCCCCTTCACCAAAGGGCTGGGTCTTGCGAACGTCGACCTCGCCACGGATAAACGCGGCATGCTGGCCAACAACGGCCACCGCACTGAAGCTCAAGGTGTCTGGGTGATCGGTGATGTCACCTCTGGGCCAATGCTTGCCCACAAGGCTGAAGACGAGGCCATGGCCTGCGTCGAGCAAATCATCGGCAAGGCCAGCGAGGTGAATTACAACCTGATCCCCAACGTGATCTACACCAAACCGGAACTGGCCAGCGTCGGCAAGACCGAAGAGCAGCTCAAGGCCGAAGGCCGCGCCTACAAGGTCGGAAAATTTCCGTTTACCGCCAACAGTCGCGCCAAGATCAACCACGAGACCGAAGGCTTCGCCAAAGTACTCGCGGACGAACGGACGGACGAGGTGCTGGGCGTGCATCTGGTCGGGCCAAGTGTGAGTGAGATGATTGGCGAATACTGCGTGGCCATGGAGTTTTCAGCCTCAGCCGAAGACATTGCCCTGACCTGCCACCCGCACCCGACCCGCTCGGAAGCCTTGCGTCAGGCGGCGATGAATGTCGAAGGAATGGCGACGCAGATGTAGCGTGCCTCAACTCGGCAAATGCCCCAGCGGTAATGGCCCTGGGGTTTTCACGGTGTGAATCGCAAAGTTGCTGCGAATATCACTCACGCCCGGCAACTTGAGCAGGCTGCCGGTCAGAAAGCGCTCATAACCGCGCAAATCCGGCACCACCACTTGCAGCAGAAAATCCGATTCGCCTGACACCAGAAACGCCGAAATCACCTCGGGTAATGCCGTCACCGCCAAACGAAAGGCTTCGGCCTCTTCGTCGTTGTGGCGCTCGACCTTGACCCCGACAAACACGGTCAGCCCCAGCCCCACTTCGTCGCGGTCCAGGTTGGCTTGATACCCGCGAATCACCCCGGCCTCTTCCAGCATCCGCACCCGACGCAAACACGGCGAAGCCGACAGGCCGATCTCGTCCGCCAGTTGCACGTTGCTCAGGCGACCGTCGCGTTGCAGCGCGGCAAGGATTCGACGGTCGTAGGCATCCAGTTTCATGGTTTGGCAGTTCCTGACTGTTTTTATTCATCGATTGGCAGAAGCTGCCAAGTCTAGCCGTTTCCGAGAGCGACTACGCAAGCACCTGCCCTGCCCTTCGGCCATAGACTTTGATCACCGAATCGCTAACGAATGGGGTGCAACATGGCAGAACTCTGGATGTTCTTTTTGGCCTTGGCAGTGGTTTATCTGTTGCCCGGTCCGGACATGATTCTGCTGCTGCAAACTGGCGCCAGGCAGGGCAAAGCTGCGGCGCTGGCCACCGCTATCGGCCTGGCGATTGCCCGTGGTTGCCACGTTGCGCTGGCTGCGTTGGGCCTGGCAACGCTGTTCAAGGCTGCGCCCTGGACCTTTGAGGTAGTACGTTTGGCCGGTGCGGCCTATCTGCTGTGGCTGGGTATTCAATGCTTGCGCTCCAACATGTTGCCGAATCTGAATGCTGGTGGTACCGCACATTCAAAACTGGCGTGGCGCGAAGCAATCCAGCGCGGCTTGCTGACCAACCTGCTCAACCCCAAAGCGCTGCTGTTCTGCTCGGTGCTGTTGCCGCAGTTCATCGACCCGCAGGCCGGACCGGTGCTGACGCAGTTCGCGACCCTGGGCGTATTGCTGGTGGTGGCCGGTTTGCTGTTCGACAGTTGTTACGCGCTGATCGGCGCCTGGCTCGGCCGCTGGCTGGAACGCAGCCCTTCGGCGCAGCGCGTGCAGCAATGGCTGTTTGGCAGCTTGCTGATCGGTTTTGCGCTGCGCCTGACATTCGTCCAGCAGGCTTGAAACCTACGACGCCTTGCGCCGACGGCGATTGATCAGCAGTAAGGCGATTGCCGTGACTACCACCACGCTTCCCATCTGCAGCCACTTTTTATACGGCCGCAAAGTTGAACGCACGGGCTCCAGCGCTTGGGTCACGTAACGTTTATCGGCGTTCTGGAAGTCGGGATAGGGGCATTGATGCCCAAAGTTCACGGCCCAATCCACATACGGGCCTTCTTTGACGTAGCGCTGATAGAACGCACTCTCTTCCTCAAGACTGGTTCCCCAACCCGCAGCGGTACACAGCACCGCGGCAAAGGCCTGGCTGCTATGAGGCAAAAGGTCGGCGGCTTTGCTGGCCAGCCCCGTGGCGATATACCGGTAGTGGAAGCGCTCATCCGGTTTGGCTGCGCTGGCCTGCTGTCGTTGCACCTCACCTTCGGTGATCAGCGGACCGACTTTCAGCTCAGTACTCTCAAGGCTGTAGTTGCCATCAAAAGTGGCGTAATCCGGAGCCATTTCGTAACCGAGCAGCTCCATACCCCACTCGCGAGCCATCCTGGCTGCGTTGAAATAATCCGCTGCGCGACGGGTTGGCCACCAGCGTGATTCGGCGTCTTGACGCAATTGCCCATAGGCCCGAGCTTTGCCTTGCAACTCGGGATTATCGAAGTACGCCGACGCTTCGTCATAGCGCTCCTCACGCAGCAATCGACGACCGAGCAAGTCGCGTAGACGCGCCGCGACCGGTACAGGCACGTAGCGCTCGCGCTCCTGCTGAGTCAACGGCGCCGGCGCTGGCACCTGGCGGTCGACAAACTGCTTGAGCTCATCGACGGTCAGCACCCGCTCCGCGACGACGGCCGCGTCCTGCCAATACAGATCCTGGCTGCGATACAGCTGTTCGAAGGCTTGCAGATAGTCGCCACGGTCCAGCGCCAGCAACGCACTTTCACCGTCGACCCGGCAGCCGGGTTTGAGGGTTTCATAATCGCCGCTGAAGGTGCTGCGCTCGCCCCAGTTTTCGTCCTGCGGGAAGGCTTTGGCCGCCTTGGCATAGGCGCTGGCAGCCGCCGCTTTGTCACCCTGACGCAAGGCCATTTTGGCTCGCAGCCACCAGGCCAGCCCGCCGTCACCGGCGTGTTCGAGCAGGATTTGGGTGGTGGCATAGTCGCCGATCTGATAATTCAGCGCCGCCAGGCGGTCAGCATTATCCAGGCTGCCGACGGTACTCTGGACCAACGATTTGATCATTTTCTGTTCAGCTGGCGGTTGTTCACCGTACGACCAGCCGACATGGCTGATCAGCGCCGCCGTGACTAATTGCTGAACGGCTTTGCCCTTGAGCAGCTCGCTGAGCTGCGCTTCTGGCATCGCGCTCAATTCGCCCATCAACTGCTTAAGCGAGCTGTAGCCGACCTGCGAGCCTTGCAGACTTTGAGTCGCGTAAAGTTCGATAGCGGTGTTCCAGTCGCCCGCCTGGCGTACCAGCCGCGCTTCCTCGCCGAGACTGGCGATGCCCAGCTCCAGAGGATCGCTAAAGCCTTCGACACTCAATTGGCGAGCCTGCACAAAAGCTTGACGGGCCTGTTGCAGACTTTCGCGGCGCCCAGCTTCGTCGAGGTCATTGGCCTCCTGGCCAATCGCGAACAAGGCCCGGCCCAGCGAATACGCAGCCCAGGTGCTGCGCAATGCACGCTGATCGGCCGGCAGCGCCAGCACTTTGCGAAAATACTCCGCCGCCACGGCATGCTCGCCCGCGCTGAAGGCCACGGCACCAGTAGTGTACAGGCTGAGTTCAGGCGGCAGGCTGGCGCCCTCGGCTTGCACCTGTTGCGCGTCCTGAAGCGTTCGCAGCTGCGCCACCTGCGCACGCTGAGAGTCGCTCAAACCCACCTGCTCGGCCGTGTTCCGCTCCTGCACATAAAGATCATTGTCAGTGCCGTAAACGTAGTCGACCGTCATCATCTCGGCACGCTTCAGACCGGCGATGGCTTTGCCCAGGCGATTCACTTCGAACCGGAAGCTGCCTTCCGGCAATTCGCCCAGGGTCTGTGCCCGATCGCCGAGCAAACGCATCGGAAAGTTGGGCCCACAGGCCATCGCCGAACCCAACGGCAGACAGAGGCTTAAAGCGAGCAAATGACACGGCCAGTTACGGATAGACATATGAGCTTCCTTGATCAATTTTTGTGCAGCGCGCCCAACCAAGAGTGCGCTTGGCCTCTGCCGGCAAACGGCCGTCTTTGAGGCGGGTAAAGCTGAGTTGTCCGGGCGTCTGTTGCACGGCATAACCATTGAGCGCATCCACCGCATCGCATTGCGTGACCGCCAGCGTCACGCGCTCGGGCAAACCACCGTCGAGATTGCCGCGATTGCTCACACTGATGTCGTACAGACCGTCGTCATTGGAAAGGTTCAGGTTGAGCTGACTCGCCAGTCGATCCCCCCGCGCCACCGCACGCAACGTCGCCAGGCTCCAGGCGCGCCTGTCGCCTTTGAGCGGCAGACGGAACCAGATCAACCCGGCCAGATGGCGCGGTGGCTCGGCGCGCAGTTGGCTGGCGAGTTTCGATAACTGCAGCGGATCGGCCAGCAGCTCACGGCGTCGCCCAACACGATCGATCGGCACTTCGCTTTCGACCATCGGCGCCCCACCGTCCCCCGGCAGCAGCGCGATACCGTACGCCGGCAACGCCAGGTAGAAGGGTTTCGTGGTAATCCGGTCCCAGCGACCGGCCCATTGTTTGGCCTGCGCCGGATCAAACAAGCCATGTTCGGGATTGCTCACCGCATGCACCTGCAACACGCTGCTGTCGACCACCGCCAGCAACGCCGGCAATTCGGGGCTGTCGAGCCAGGTGGGCAGCGCGGTGATGCTCAGTTTCAGCGCGGCCGGCAGCATGTTGCGCAACCCGGCGAGAAACTCACGGTAGGCCGGCAAGCGCGCCGTGCCGGCATCGTGGTCAATCTCGACGCCGGCCAGCGTCAGGCCCTCGGCTTGCCAATCGGCCACTACCCGCTGGATCTGCGCCGTGGCTTCGGTTTGATCCAGGGTCTTGAGCTGGCCATCGAGTCGAATCACCGCAATCAGTGGGCGACCATCGTTTTTCAATAGCGCCGGATTGATTCGCGCACGATGCCAGCCGGCCTGTGGATAAGTCTGTAAGGCGAGCACCCGCAGCGTCGAAAAGTCCCCGCGCGATTGAGCCAGGGCGTCGTCATGGGCCTCGGTCCATTGCCGCTGCCAGACGTAAAGCTGTTGATCGAGAGGCGGCGCGTCCTGCTGTTGGCAACCGTTGAGCAGCACAGCGACTAGCAGTAGTGCGCAACGGACGAAAAAAGTCGCTGACATAAAGGCCTGTGGCTGAGTTAATCCCTTAACGCAAAAAGGGCCTCTAAGGGCCCTTGTTGCTCAGCACGTTAGCCTACGCAGCCATAGGCTTGCGGGCAATGATCACCTGACTTTTCGCCACAACCGCGTCCAGCGCCTGCTTGATCTGCGCCCCGCGCGGCGAATCCAGCACCGCCTGCCAGGTCTCGGCCCAGTGATGGAGCAGTGGATGATCGGGGTTAGCGAAGTCGACGTTGGCCTCCCAGAACAGCAACATCCACATCGACCAGTAGAAGCCGTATTGGCTATGGCTGATCAGTTCCAGGCCGGCATCGCTGACCATTTGCTTGAACTGCTCTTCGCTGATGATGCGGATGTGGTTGGGCTTCTGGAAATACTCGGGGCGCGCGATGTCTTTTTGCAGGTCTTCGGAACTGGGATGCGGGACGCTGAGCAAATACAGCGCGCCGGGCTTGCCGACCCGCACCAGTTCGGCGAGGAACTGCGCCGGATCGTCAACATGTTCGATGACCTCGGTAGAGACCACCCGCGTCGCCGTCGCATCGGCGATCGGCAGCGGCGCGCAGTCGGTCACGTGACACTCGACGCTGGGTGCGATCGTGTCGCTCAGACGCTGACGGGTCGCCT
Organism: Pseudomonas sp. NPDC087697; assembly: GCF_044743155.1. Lineage (NCBI taxonomy): Bacteria > Pseudomonadati > Pseudomonadota > Gammaproteobacteria > Pseudomonadales > Pseudomonadaceae > Pseudomonas > Pseudomonas sp. NPDC087697. The sequence continues at coordinate 27,973 of NZ_JBIUVW010000045.1, forward strand.
CGACCTTGGCCGCGTCAATATCGGCGATGATGATCCTTGCACCGCGCGCGGCACAGAAACGCACATTGCCACCGTCACCGCAGCCGACATCAAGCAATGTGTCCTCGGCGCTCACCGGAAAACCGGTGAACAACTCACCGGTTTGCTGATTGAACCAGCCGCTGAGGGCCGCATCGTACAAGCCCAGCATGAACGGATCGACCTTGGCTGCGGGCACTTCTGGCTGCACGGGAGCGGGGGCAGGAGCCCTCGCCGTGAGTTTCTTCAAAAGGCTCAGCATGAGGTAACTCCAGAGGATGGGACGGCGGTTCGGGACGTGCCCAGACGTTGCACCAGCAAGGCGCCGCGATTGCGCATGGGCATTTCGATAAAGCGGTAGTTGAGCTCGCTCAACAGGGCGATCAGCCCGCAAGCGATCAGCAACGTCAGGATCGGATGGCCTGCCGGACTAGCCAGACCAGCCGCCTGTAAGCGGAAGGTGAATTCGCGGACCAGCAGATAGGCCGGGATATGAATCAGGTAGATGCCATAGGAGCGACTTCCGATCCAGATCATCAGACTCTTCAGCAGTCCCCGTGGCATCAGGTAGTCACGATTGTAGGACGCCACCCAGACCATTAGCGCGCTGAGCACGGCAATCGCGCCGATACGATAATCGGTGAACGTGAAGCGATCGGTGGCCAGCACACTTAGCATCACCACACCGGCCACCAGCACCGACACACCGGCCCACGGCCGACGCAAGAACGTCGGTTCCCAGCGCACATACCCAGGTCGCGTACTCCACATGGCCAACAGCACGCCGAGGGCCAGCGCGTCAGTGCGGACCACCATCAGAAGCGGCGTGCGCAACGTCAACAGCTGCACCGCGACCAGCGCCAGAAGTGCCCACACCAGATGCTTGCGACAGACCAGAATCAGCAGCGGAAACAACAGGTAGAACTGCTCCTCCAGCGACAGGCTCCAGTAGACGAAACTGGTGCCGTACTCGTAGTGGTAGAAGCTGTCGGCGAAACGGAAATTAGCGTACTGCGCCACCCCGGCCAGCGTCGCCTGCAGGTTGGCGTGCAATGTGCCGAAGGCTGCGGAGCGATTGATAAACACACACGCCAACAACATCAGCGCCAGCCACAGCCACGCTGACGGCAACAGCCGGAAGGCTCGCCGCAGCCAGAAGTTGCGCGTCTGCTGCCAGTACTCCTGACGCGTGCTGCAGCCTTGCAACGCCGGTATCAGACTGCGTGCGATGACGAAACCCGAGATGGCGAAAAACAGATCGACGCCCCACCAGGATTGCCCATACTCGGTAATGGTGTGCAACAGCGGCACCGTATCCGAAAACAGGCTGCCTTGCAGGTGATGAATCAGTACGCCGAGCACCGCAATACCGCGCAATAACTCGATGTCCATGATCCGTTTGCTGCTCATGCCGTCCTCCTGGACGTTGCATCGGTATCCGCCGGTTTGCGGGCGATGACCACCTGGCTTTTGGGCATAAACCGGTCGAGCATCTGCTTGATCGCAAGGCCATCGGGCTGCGCCAGCAAGTCTTGCCAGGTTTTCGCCCAGCTCTCCATCAGCGGCGGGTACGGCGCCTGAATTCGGTCTCGCACCGCGCCCCCCAGATCCCGACCGGCAGCCCGCTCGCTGGCCCAGAAAAAGATCATGCCCATGACCCAGAAAAACCCGGTGGCCTGACGATGCTCGATCACAAGCCCTGCGTCTTCAACCAACGCGGCAAAGCGTTCCGGGGTAAAAATCTGCACATGATTGGGCGATTGAAAATAGCTGGCCGGTGCGATGCCTTGCTGCAAATGCTCGCCCACCGGCGCCGGAACGCTCAGCAGATACAGCGCCCCGGGACGTCCCATACGCACCAGCTCGGCCATGAACGGTTCGGGCTGATCGATGTGCTCGAGCACTTCCATGCACACAACTTTGCTCGCGCAGCCATCGGCCAAAGGCAGTGGCAGGCTGTTGCTCACCAGCCCCAGGCTCGGCTTGTCCGACTGTGCTTCCACCTGCCGGGCGAGGCTGCGGACCTTGTCGTGTTCGCTGTCAGTGAAGATCACCGACGCGCCCTGACGTACCGCAAACAAAGTCGCCACACCTTCACCGCAACCGACGTCCAGCAAGGTGTCATCCGCCGTGATGGCGAAACCCTTGAGCAACTCACCGCTGTCACCCAGAAACCAGCCGTCGAGCATCGCGTCGTGCAAGCCCACATCCCTGGGTGACACCGGGCTCGGCACAACCGGTAACGGGTCGGACTTCACCGCAGGAAGCAGGCGTTTCAACAGTGCGCGGATCATGCCTCGGGGGGTTCCACGGCAGACACAGCGTGGGTCTCGAACAGTCGGGCGAAAAACTCTCCGAGGCGTTGCGCAGCGATTGCCTGGCTACAGAAGGTTTCCAGACTGGCCACCGCGTGAGCGGACATCTGCGCGTAACGCTCGGGATCGTCTTGGGCTACGTCATAGCTGGCCCGATAAGCCCTGCACAACGATGCCCAGTTGGTGACATAACGCAGTGTGCGGAACGCCCGGCGTGGATCGTGGGGCCAGGCGGTCAGCTCATCGGTGGTGTCGATCAGGAATGCGTTGTCGGCGTCCAGGTAATCAATCATCGCCGTGGTGCGTGGCGCGACTGCCGGTTTGCCGCAGGACATGAACTCCATCAACGGCAGGCACTGGCCTTCACCGTAGGACGTGTTCACCACGTAACTCGTGGCCTGCACCAGACGCTCGTAGTCCGCATCCGCGAGGTAGCCGTAAATCAGTATGATGCGGCAGCGATAAGACTGATTTTTGTACAAGTGATGGAGGATGTCGGTCAGCGCTTCTTCGGCATCGTGGTGGGTCAGTTTAAGCACCAGTGTCGCGTCTTCCACCTCGCGGAAGGTCACGCAGAAGGCACTGAGCATGTCTTCCCAGTTCTTGCGCCCGTCACTTGGGTTGAACACCGAGGTGTAGATCACACCGTCGAGGACTAACTCGTGCTCGCGAGCCGGCGCCTGGAAATTGATACCCTTGCCGGCGCGCAAATGCGCAGGACCAAAGGCACGCAGGTCGAGCTGGCGACTGTCTGCCAGCAATCCCTTGATCGTCAATCGCACCTGACTGGCCAACGGCTGGCGCTGTAACTGCGCACCGCGCGCGGCAAAACGATCCCACACCGGCGCCGGCACCGCGACGATCGGATAATCGGCGCCCATTGCCTCGCGCACGGCATTAACGGTGTAGCTGGAGTGGGTAATCGCAGCGCCTGACGCTCGCAATACGTTGCGCCAGTCGTTGCGTGGTTCTCCGGCAAATGGCTCGTTGGGAATGGTGCTGAACTCCCAGGCAAACACCGCGAGGGTCGGACAGGCGAAGTGCACGGGTGTGCGATGAGGCGGCGAGAACGACAGGAACACGCAGTCTTCCCCACGGGACAGGCAGTCGAGATACAAGGCATCGACTTCGGTCTGCGGATCGCTGACCTCCACCACCCGCCCCAACCGCTCCAGCACCGGTCGGTACTCCTTGAGCACGAAGTAATAGCTGTACTCCGAGCGGCCGAGGTTCTTGGCAATGGTGTGCTGGTTGGTTTCCGAATGAATGATGATCAGCATAAGGCGTTATCCGTCACGGTCGCTGCCTGCGAAGTCAGCGGTGCCAGCCCGAAAAAATCCGACAGGCGCTGTTGCACCGGGGCGAAGGCGCAGTACTTGTGCATCCGTTCGATGGCGGCGCGGGACATACGCTGATAATCCTGCGGCTGCTCCTTGGCCATTCGATAGCTGTTTTCGTAAGCCGTTTTCAACGAGCCCCAGTCCGGCCGGTAACGCAGGGTGCGGTAGATGATGCGAGTGTCCTGAGGCCAGATGGTCAGCTCTTCGCTGGACTCGACCACGAACGCCACACGCTCGTCAATGTAGTCCTCCATGGCGGTGTGGTCCGGGGCGATCACCGGTTTGCCACTGGCCATGAACTCCATCAGCGGCAGGCACAGGCCCTCGCAGCGCGAAGCGTTGACGTAATAGCTGGCGGCTTCGTAGAGCCGGGCGTATTGCGGATCGTCCAGATAACCGTGCATCACCACCACCCGACAAGCGAACGGCGACAGTTGCGCCAGTAAGGTCATCAGTTCGGTGTAGTAGGACGACAGATCGTTGTGGGTAATCTTCAGCACCAGCGTGGCGTCCTCGGTTTCCCGGAAAGCCCAGCAGAACGCCGAGATCAGTCGATGCCAGTTCTTGCGACCGTCCCGGGGGTTGAACACGGTGACGTAGATCACACCATCGACCCGGGTTTCGACCTGGGCCGTGGTATCGGGCAAATCCATCGGCGCGGGTTCGGGCACCACAAGCGACTGCGGGCCGGCAATGGCCGGCAGGTGGTTTGCCAGTCGGTTATGAGCAGCGTCCGATAACAGATCGTGAATGCCCTCCCAGTACCACCGACTCAGGAAGTGCGTGCGATGGACCGGCACCGGTTGCGCCTTGCCCAGATCCAGCGCCCACAGGCGCAGGTAATGTTTGGCGATGACAAAGCGCCGTTTCAACGTCAGTGGTGGCGGTAACAAGGCATCGAGTTCGGCCTGCTGATCAGGGGTCAGCGAGTCGGCGGACAACCCGAGAACGCGGGTATCGAGGATGCAACCCTTGATGTCCAGGGACGAACCCGGATTGACCGGCAGGCTGGTGTGTCGGCTACGAATGGCCGCGAAGTTCTCCCACAACGGTGTCGGCAATACCAACACCGGGAAGTCTTCACCCATGGCCCGGCGGATCGCCCGGGCGGTATGACTGGAGAGTGTGATAACCCGGCCCTGGCGAGCCAGCATTTGCGTCCAGTCCTGTTTCGGGTCGTTGTCCCACTGCTCATCGGGAATCGAATCGAACTCCCAGGCCACCACGCAGATCGTCGGGCACTCAAGGTCGTTCGGGGTGTTCTGCGGTGGCGTGAAGGACAGAAACAGGCTGTCTTCGCCAACGGCGAGCAGTTGGTTATAGAGGGGGTCTACCTCGGCGGTGGAGGACACCACATGCACTCGCCCAAGGCTTTCGAGCACTGGGCGATAGGCCTTGAGCACGAAGTAATAACTGTATTCGGGGCGACCGAGGCTCTGGCTGATGGAGCTGTCGTTGATGTCCGAGTAAAGAATGAAATTCATGGCATCTCACGATGAAACCGCCGTCCCGGCAGCCTCGCTCTATGACGGCAAAGCCACGGATCGAGTCGGCGTTTGCCTGCCCTCGTCCATCGTCTCCTTGTCCGTCTACGTTCTTGTTTTAATGGTCAGTTTCGCGGGGTTTCTGAACAACCCGGCCGAACCCTGGGCGATCATGACGAGGGGCATTCTAAACACATCCATTGGGGATCCGTGAACCGCCCGGCGAGAATAAATCAGGCTACGTTGACGAGAACTGACCGGTCACGGTTGGACCTGTTGAAATTGCCGCACAATTGGCACAGATTGACGACCAAACAATTAAAACAAAACCTTCGTACCAGATATTTCCGAGAAAACTGCGTAAGCAATCCGGATTTAACCAGCCAAGACTGGGGGTTGACGAAGTCTGCTCATTGAGGGGGCTGCTGCTTGAAGAAGCGTCTGTTCGTTACGGGTCTGAATGGATTCGTAGGACGTCACATCCAATCCCGTCTGAACTCTTCCGAGTCGGAGTGGGAATTGTCGCCTGTCACATCCCGTTATGATCTTTGCGCCCCCAAAAGCCTCGACGGCCTGTGGCCGCACATGCCCGATGCGGTGATTCACCTGGCAGGACAAACCTTTGTCCCCGAAGCCTTTCGTGACCCGGCGAAGACTTTTCAGGTCAACCTCCTGGGTACCCTGAACCTGCTGCAAGCCCTCAAGGCCCGAGGCTTCAACGGCACCTTCCTGTATGTCAGCTCTGGCGATGTCTACGGTCAGGTCAGCGAAAGCGCCTTGCCGATCGACGAACACCAACCGCCCTGCCCGCGTAATCCTTATGCCGTGAGCAAACTCTCGGCGGAGATGCTGTGTCTGCAATGGGGCATGACCGAAGGTTGGCCTGTACTGGTCGCGCGGCCCTTCAACCACATCGGCGCCGGGCAGTTGGACAGCTTCGTTATTGCCAGCGCCGCCCGGCAGATCTGCCGGATCAAGCACGGCCTGCAAGCACCTGAACTTGAAGTCGGCGACATCGACGTGACGCGCGACTTTCTTGATGTCAGCGATGTCGTTTCCGCCTACCTCGCATTACTTGCGCGCGGTGCGCCCGGGCAGGTCTACAACATTTGCTCTGGGGTCGAACGGAGCATCCGCGGCCTGATCGAGCAGATGGCGGATCTGGCCCAGGTCGATATGCAACTGATTCAAGACCCCGCGCGCCTTCGCCGCGCAGAACAGCGTCGCGTCTGTGGCAGCCATGCCAAGCTGCACCAGAGCACAGGATGGGCGCCTGAACTTACAACACAACAATCCTTGCGGGCGATTCTGTCCGACTGGGAGTCACGGGTATTACAAGAATGACTAAAAGTGCACTGATCACTGGGATCACCGGTCAAGACGGCGCCTACCTGGCCAAGTTGCTGCTCGACAAGGGCTATAAAGTCCACGGTCTGGTGGCGCGGCGCAGCAGCGACTCGCGCTGGCGTCTGCGCGAAATGGGCGTCGAAGGCGACATCGTCTACCTGGACGGCGACATGGCAGACGCCTGCTCGGTGCAGCGCGCGGTCTTCAAGTCGGCCCCTGACGAAATCTATAACCTGGCCGCGCAAAGTTTTGTCGCCGCGTCCTGGGACCAACCCGTGACCACCGGGATCGTCGACGGTCTGGGGGTGACCCACCTGCTCGAAGCGATCCGTCAGTTCAGCCCGCACAGCCGTTTCTACCAGGCCTCGACCAGCGAAATGTTTGGCCTGATCCAGGCCGAGCAACAGGACGAAAACACCCCGTTCTATCCGCGCAGCCCTTACGGGGTGGCCAAGCTCTATGGCCACTGGATCACCGTGAACTACCGCGAAAGCTTCAACCTGCACGCCAGTAGCGGCATCCTGTTCAACCACGAATCACCGCTGCGCGGGATCGAATTCGTGACCCGCAAAGTCACCGACGCCGCCGCCCGCATCAAACAGGGCAAGCAGCAGGAATTGCGCCTGGGCAACATCGACGCCAAGCGCGACTGGGGCTTTGCCGGCGACTACGTCGAAGCCATGTGGCTGATGCTGCAACAGGACAAGGCCGATGACTTCGTGATTGCCACGGGGGTCACCACCACGGTCCGCGAGATGTGCCAGATCGCCTTCGAGCATGTCGGCCTCGATTACCGTGACTTCGTGAAAATCGACCCGGCGTTTTTCCGCCCGGCCGAAGTCGATGTGCTGCTGGGCAATCCGGCCAAGGCGCAACGGCTGTTGGGCTGGAAGCCAAAAACAGATTTGCAGACCCTGATCCGCATGATGATGGATGCGGACATGAAACGCGTCGCCAAGGAGTAGGCCATGCTGATTCCCGTGATTCTTTCAGGGGGTGCCGGAACCCGGCTGTGGCCGGTTTCGCGTGAAGGTCATCCCAAGCCGTTCATGACCTTGCCTGACGGCCAGACGCTGCTGGGCAAGACCTATCAACGCGCGGCCGGGCTGCTAGGCACACACGGTGATATCGTCACGGTGACCAACCGTGACTACTACTTTCAAAGCAAGGATTATTATCAGGACGCCGATCTGGGTCATCACCGCGGACACTTCGTGCTGGAGCCGGTGGGCCGCAACACCGCCCCGGCCATCGCCGCCGCCGCCCTGTCGCTGCAGGCGTTGCACGGCAACGAAGCAATTCTGGTGGTGATGCCAGCTGACCACCTGATCCAGAACGAAGATGCTTTCAAGACCGCCGTCAGGCATGCCGTGAAACTGGCCGAGGCCGGGCATCTGGTGACTTTTGGTGTAGTCCCGACGGCACCGGAGACCGGATTCGGTTATATCGAACGCGGTGAGCCACTGGACGAGCAAGGAGCGGCCAAGGTTGCACGCTTCGTCGAAAAACCCGACCTGCAAACCGCCACGCATTACCTGGAAAGCGGTAACTTCCTGTGGAACTCAGGCATGTTCTGCTTCTCGATCGGCACCTTGCTGGCGGAGTTGCAGAACCACGCCCCGCAATTGCTCGAACAGGCCGACGCGTGCCTCGCGGCCAGCACCACGGTCGAGACCGGTGGTTGTCTGCAACAGGAGTTGTCGGCGACACATTTCGCCGAGATGACTGATATCTCCATCGACTATGCCTTGATGGAGCGTTCCGACAAGGTGGTGGTGGTGCCTGCCGCTTTCGACTGGAGCGACATCGGTTCATGGGGTGCCGTCAGTGCCCTGGTTCCGGCCGACGCACAAAACAACCGCGCCAGCGGCGACGCGCTGTTCATCGACAGCCACAACAACTTCGTCCAGAGCGATGGCCGCATGGTCGCGACCGTGGGTGTGGATAACCTGATCGTCATCGACACTGCCGACGCCGTGCTGGTGGCCCATGCCGACCGAGCTCAAGACGTGCGCAAGGTGGTCAAACAGCTCAAAGAGAAAGAGCACGAAAGCTATCGCCTGCACCGCACCGTCAGCCGTCCGTGGGGCACTTACACCGTGTTGGAGGAAGGTCCGCGCTTCAAGATCAAACGCATCGTGGTCAAACCCGGCGCCAAGCTGTCGCTGCAAATGCATCACCACCGCAATGAGCACTGGGTGGTGGTCGAAGGCATGGCCAAAGTCACCAACAATGGCTCGGGATCGCACCTGGTGGCCAAAAACGAGTCCACCTTCATTGCTGCCGGGCACAAGCATCGTCTGGAAAACCCGGGGGTGATCGATCTGGTGATCATTGAAGTTCAAAGCGGTGAGTATCTGGGAGAGGACGATATCGTCCGCTTCGAAGATCAGTACGGCAGGACGGTCTGAATGTTGCTCAATCTGCGCTCGCTGTGGAGCTACCGGGGTTTCATCCTCGGTAGCGTCAAGCGAGAGTTCCAATCGCGTTATCGCAATTCGCTGTTCGGTGCCTTGTGGACCGTGCTCAACCCGCTGTCGATGATCGTCGTGTACACGGTGGTCTTTTCCCACATCATGCGCGCTCGCTTGCCGGGGGTGGATGACGGTATGGCCTACAGCATCTACCTCTGCGCCGGCCTGCTGACCTGGGGACTGTTCTCGGAAATCACCTTGCGCTGCCAGAACATGTTTCTGGAAAACGCCAATCTGCTGAAAAAAATCAGCTTCCCGAGAATCTGTTTGCCGGTGATCGTGCTGTTCAATGCCGGCATCAACTTCGCGATCATCATCGGGCTGTTCCTGGGCTTTCTACTGATCACCGGGCGCCTGCCGGGCATGGCCTTGCTGGCGATGGTGCCGCTGCTGGCCTTGCAGGTGATCTTCTGCGCCGGGCTGGGGATGATTCTTGGCGTGCTGAACGTATTCTTTCGCGATGTCGGACAGTTTTTCGGCATCTGCCTGCAGTTCTGGTTCTGGCTGACGCCGATCGTGTACCCGATGAGTATCCTGCCCGAGTGGGTCCAGCGCCTGCTGCAACTCAATCCCCTGACCAACCTGATAACCAGTTACCAGAACCTGTTCCTCTACGGTCAATGGCCGGCGTGGAACTCTTTGCTGCCGATCCTGGTGATCGGTGTGTTGTTCTGCGTGATCGGGCTGCGACTGTTTCGCCAGCGGGTCGGCGAAATGGTGGATGAACTCTGATGGGACACATACGCGTTACAGGCCTGGGCAAGGCTTACAAGCAGTACCCCACCCGCTGGAGCCGACTGGCGGAATGGCTGATCCCGTTTTCGCCGATCCGTCATCGCCAGCACTGGGTGCTGCAAGATGTGGAATTCGAGATTGCCCCCGGCGAAGCGGTGGGCATTGTCGGGGTTAACGGCGCCGGCAAAAGTACCTTGCTGAAGATGATCACCGGCACCACCCAACCGACCTGTGGACAGATTCAGCTCGAAGGCCGGGTTGCCGCGCTGCTGGAACTGGGCATGGGGTTTCATGCGGATTTCACCGGCCGGCAGAACGCGGTCATGGCCGGGCAACTGCTGGGCATGCAGATCGAAGACATCGAAGCCCTGATGCCCGAGATCGAACGTTTCGCGGAAATCGGCGAAGCCATAGATCATCCCGTGCGCACCTATTCAAGCGGCATGCAGATGCGCCTGGCATTCAGCGTGGCCACCGCCCAGCGCCCGGACATCCTGATCGTCGATGAAGCACTGTCGGTGGGCGACGCCTACTTCCAGCACAAGAGCTTCGACCGCATCCGCAGCTTTCGCAAAGCCGGCACCACACTGCTGATCGTGTCCCACGACCGTTCGGCAATCCAGTCGATATGCGACTCGGCGATCCTCCTGGAAAACGGCCGCATGGCCATGCACGACAAGCCCGAAGCGGTCTTGGATTACTACAACGCCTTGCTCGCCGAACGGGAAGGCCAGACAGTGCGTCAGGAAATGCTCGCCGGCGGGCAAGTACAAACCGTTTCCGGTACTGGCGAAGCCGGCATCCTCAGCGTGCGCCTGCTGGATGAGCGCGAACGCGCCATCGACGCCGCCGAAGTCGGTCAGCCCGTGATGCTGGAGGTCCAGGTCGAAGTCCGCCAGGACGTCGAACGGCTGGTGTTGGGCTTCATGATCAAGGATCGCCTGGGCCAGGCCATGTACGGGATCAACACCCATCGTCAGGATCAGGCGCTGACCGACCTGCAGGCCTTTGAGCGGGTCACCTATCGCTTTGCCTTCGTCATGGGCCTGGGCAAGGGCAACTACTCCGTGGCCCTGAGCTTATCTCGGCTGGACTCGCACCTGGACCGCAACTTCGAATGGCGCGATTACGGCCTGGTGTTCCACGTCATCAACAACCGACATGAAGACTTCGTCGGCTGCTCGTGGCTAGGAGCGAAAACCACCATCACGCGCACAACCGCACAGACTGTTTCGGAGACCACGCCATGACTCGCCTGCTGGTGGAGTGCACCTATGTATTCCAGCACCCCAAGGTCAATTCGGGCATTCAGCGGGTGGTGCGCAATGTCATCAATCAGCTGCCGGAAACCGTGGACGGCGTGCAATGCATTCCCGTGGCGATGTTCAAGGGCAAGCTCTACCGAGTGCTGAAACTTGGCCCTTTGGACAATCCGTTTTTCAATGGGTTGATGGCGTTCGGCGGGCGGCTGGAGCGCCTGGCGCACCGCTACCACCAACTGCACCAACGCCTCGACCAGCGCTGCACGTCGCAATGGACCCGGCGAGCGCTGTATGTGGCTTACCGTCTCACGGCAGTGGCGGGTTTCAGCGTTCCGTTGCGCCTGATTGACCAGCTCAACCGATATCATCTGCCCAAGCGTTGCTCGCCGTTGCAACACCAGCCGGGGGATCAACTGGTATTGCTGGATTCGTCCTGGCACGCGGATTTCTTCCCGTTGGCCGAGCAGCTCAAGCGCGACGGCGTGGGTATCGTTTCGGTGATCTACGACCTGATTCCCCTGACCCACCCGCAGTTCTACGACACACGGCTTGTGCAGATTTTTAACGAGTGGTTCGACTGGATCAGCAAAATCGCCGACGGCTACGTGACTATTTCCACCACGGTGCGCGATCAGGTGCGTGAGGAATTGCATCGCCGGGTCGGCCCGGCGAAAGCCGACACGTTGTGGTTCGACTATTTCCACCTCGGCTCCGAACTGGACCTCAGCGAAGCCAGCGCCGCCGTGGAACCGCGCCTGACCCGGTTGTTCGCAACGTCGGAACCGGTGTTCCTGATGGTCAGCACCATCGAACCGCGCAAAAACCACGGCTATCTGCTGGACGCCTTCGAGCTTGCCTGGGCCGCGGGCTCCAAAGCCCGACTGTGCATTGCCGGCCGAATCGGCTGGAAGTGCGATGCCCTGCTCGCCCGCGTGCGTGAACATCCGGAGCTGAACCAGCGGCTGTTCATGTTTAACGACCTGAGTGACACCAGTCTCGAACATGCCTACTCCCACGCCAGTGCACTGGTGTTCCCCTCCTACGTCGAAGGTTTCGGCCTGCCGCTGGTGGAAGCGATGCAGCGCGGTTTGCCAGCGATGGGCAGCGACATTCCGGTGTTCCGCGAGATTGGCGGTGAATTCATGGCCTACTTCGATCTCGCAGCCCCGCAAAGCCTGGTCGACCTGGTCACCCACATGGAAAACACCGGGACCTTCCCGGCCGCGCGCACGGTGAGCGAATGGCGCTGGCTCGGTTGGCGCGAAGCCAGTGCGCAATTGGTCAAGCGAGTCCTGCGTAACCTGAAGAAGGCCCCGGTCGCAGTTGAGAGGCAGCATGCAGATTGCCCTTAACGCACGAATTCTGCAGGCACCCCGAACGGGTATCGGCCACTATCTGGCCGAGCTGGTCAGCGCCCTGCGCCATGAGCCGGACCTCGAACTGTCATTGTTCCACGGCTGGGGCTGGAGTTCGTCGCTACCGGCGGCAGCGATGCCCGGTTATTCACGGCTGACACCGTTGCTACGACAAATCCCCGGTGCTTACCAGGCGCGGCGCTGGCTGGAGCAACGGCGCTTCGACCGAGGGCGCTCTGCGGCCATCGACCTCTACCACGAACCGAGTCTGTGGCCCCTGGCATTCAAGGGCCCGACTGTCATTACCCTGCACGACCTGACCCATCTGCACTACCCATCAACCCAGCCCGCAGCGCGATTGCGGGAGATAGAACGCCGACTGGGCCAGGGCGTGCAACAGGCACGTCTGATCCTGACCGACTCGCAGTTTGTCGCCGACGAGGCTCAGCGCTATTTCGGCCTTGGACCCGAGCGATTCGTGGTTGCCCCACTGGGGGCCGCCGCGCGTTTTCATCCACGTTCTAACGAGTCCTTGCAGCAGGTACTGCAATCTCATGGCGTGCAGCCGCAGGGATACTTTCTGTGTGTTGGCACTCTGGAGCCGCGCAAAAACCTGGCACTGGTACTGCGAGCCCACGCCGAGCTGCCTCAGGCACTGCGTCAGCGCTTCCCTTTATTGGTGGTGGGGATGGCCGGATGGAAAGGTGAGCAGCTCGCAGATGAATTACACACGGCGCTGGCAAGCGGTCATGTCCGCCTGCTGGGGTACCTGCCTGATGAGCAGGTCGCACACCTGATGGCCGGTGCCCGAGGGCTGATTTTTCCGTCAATTTATGAAGGTTTCGGTCTTCCGGTTCTGGAGGCGATGGCCAGTGGCACGCCGGTGATACTGACCCGACGCTCGGCAATGCCCGAAGTCGCGGGCACTGCGGGCAACTATATTGAACCTGAAGATCTGCACGGCTTGTGCGAAGTCATGATCCGTCTTATCAATGATCAAGCGCATTGGCAGGTATGCCGAGAAGCGGGATTGCAACAAGCAAAGCTTTTTTCCTGGGAGCGTTGCGCGAGGGTCACTGCTCGCGCCTACTGCCGGGCTCTGGAGGGTTGAATGCGTGTTCTTCATTTCTACAAATCGTACCTGTCCGACACCGTCGGCGGCATTGCACAAGTCATCTTCCAGCTCTGCGAAAGCGGCGTACAGCACGGCATTGAAAGCAAGGTCCTGACATTAAGTGCCAACCCTACACCAGCGGTCATCCCGTTCGGTCAACACGAGGTCCATCGAGCCAAACTCGATGTGCAGTTCGCTTCCACCGGTTTTTCCTACAGTGTGTTCAAACAGTTTCGGGAGTTGGCCGCCGACGCTGACGTGATCAACTACCACTTCCCCTGGCCGTTCATGGACGTGGTGCATTTCGTCAGCGGCATTAACAAACCCAGCGTGGTGACGTATCACTCGGACATCATCCGTCAGAAACACCTGCTCAAGCTCTACCGTCCACTGATGAACCGCTTTCTCGCCAGCGCTGACCGGATTGTCGCGGCATCACCGAACTACCTCCACACCAGCGACGTTCTACAGAGCTTTCCGGAAAAAACCCGGGTCATTCCCTATGGCCTCAACAAGTCCGGCTATCCGAAACCCGACACCGAACGTATGGCCCGTTGGCGCCAGCGTCTGGGTGAGCAATTTTTCCTGTTCGTGGGCGTAATGCGCTATTACAAAGGCTTGCACATCCTCCTTGAGGCACTCAAAGACGTCGATTACCCGGTGGTGATCGTCGGTGCCGGACCTCTGGAAAATGAGCTGCACGCCCAAGCCGCCGCACTGGGTTTGCGTAACCTGCATTTCCTCGGACGCCTGGACGACGAAGATAAAGTCGCGCTGCTGCAACTGAGCTACGCGATTGTCTTTCCGTCACACCTGCGCTCCGAAGCCTTTGGTATCTCCCTGCTCGAAGGAGCGATGTACGGCAAACCGATGATCTCCAGCGAAATCGGTACCGGCACCAGTTACATCAATATTCACGGTGAAACCGGGCTGGTGGTGCCACCGAGTAATCCACAGGCGTTCCGCGAAGCGATGCGCACGCTCTGGGAAAACCCTGTCCGCGCAGCGGAAATGGGCGTGAAGGCTGAAGCTCGTTACCGGCAGCTGTTTACCGCGGACGAAATGGGTCGCAAATGGACGGAGCTGTATCAGGAGCTGCTGGAGGAAAAATCCCTGTCCTACGCCTAACCGCCTTTGGTGGGAGCGGGCTTGCTCGCGAAGGCGATTGAACATGCAACATTGATGTCAGCCGACCCACCGCTTTCGCGAGCAAGCCCGCTCCCACACTGATTACAAGTCGAGCACCAACGGCTGCGAACCCTGAGCCGGCACCGCACAGCAAATCAGCACTTCCGCCGCACCTGGCAACTCCGCCGGGGGCTGTGGATAATTAACCTGACCGCTGATCAAACGGGTTTTACAGGTGCCACAGGAACCGCCACGGCAGCTGAACTCTGGCCGCAACCCCCGGCTTTCCGCCAACTCAAGCAAACTACCGCCGTCCGGCTGCCAGCGTGCATCGATGGCCGAACGCTGGAACACCACCGCGACCGAGGTGGTGGCCGCTGGAGGCTGCTCGATGACTACCGCCTCCGGATCCGGTTGCCGACGTAACGTCGAAGGACCAAAGGTTTCGGCGTGAATGCGTTCATCGCGGATGTCCAACCCACGTAAACCGTCGTACAGCCCTTGAGTGAAACTGCTCGGGCCACACAGGACAAAATCCAGCTGATCGTAGTCTTCCACCAGCAGGATGGTTTTAAGCAGCGTGAGGTCTATGCGACCGGTCAGGTCAAAGTCCTCGCCTTCCAGCGCCTGGTGCTCCGGCTGGCTGAGCAGCCGAACTATCCGCACAGCGTCATCCGCACCGTCCAACAAACGGTCAAGCTCAGCCCGAAACGGTTGATCGGCCAGGCTACGCGAACTCTGGATCAACCAAGTCGGCCGTGTACGCCGGGTACGCTGGCCCTGGTAAACCACTTCACGCAGCATCGACAACAAAGGCGTGATGCCGACCCCGGCCGCCAACAGCACCAGCGGCCGGCGTTCATTGGCGGCTACCGTGAAATACCCTTGCGGTGCGCGTGCTTCAATCAGGTCTCCGACCCGAATCTGTTCGTGCACATGTGAAGACACCAACCCTTCACGTTTCACGCTGATGCGAAAGAATTCGTCGGATGGCGCGCTCGACAGACTGTACGTACGGATGTGCACCTGGCCATCAAGCGTGAAACGCACCGGCAAGTGTTGCCCGGCCTGGAACAGCGGTAACCCGGCGCCGTCAGCCGGCTCCAGATAGATCGAGCGAATGTTCTGGCTTTCCCGCTCGATCCGGATGACTCGCAAGGGCCGCCAGCGATCGCCCAACGCCGCGGCCTGCAACCGGGCGGCAGCCTGTTCCCAGGTGCCGGTCATCAAACTGTTGGGTGAAACCCCGTCGAAGCGCCAGCGCAACGCCAATGCTGCGGGTCGCCGAACTACCTGCTGCACATGCAGCTTCCACAGCCGTTCGGCACCTTGAAAGGCTTCCACTTGCGGGCCGTCGAGGATGATTTCGGTACGACCGCTGACCTGCAGCAGGTCGCCCGAAGTGAAATCGATAAACAGCAACCCGGCACGCGGATTGAGCAGCAGGTTGCCCAATGTATTGAAATGCAGATTGCCGGCAAAATCAGGAATGGTCAGGCAGTCGCCCTCAACCTGGACGAAGCCTGCCTGGCCACCCCGGTGGGAAACATCCACAGAGCGCAAGTTATCCACATCCACATAACTGGCGACAAAGAAGGTGTCGGCACCACGAATCATTGCAGTGGCCGCGTCATCCAGCGTATTCAGACGCTGTGCAATGCGAGTCGACGGATCGGCCAGCGGTACTGATTCGAACTGACGCAATTGAATGTACTGCGGGCAATTACCGAAAGCCTGCTCAACCGCGACGCTCAGGCCTTGCGCGCCAATCGTGCTGACCCGGCCGTTGATACGGTTACGCCGCCTTGTGTGCAACTCGATCCCCAGCAAACCAATCGCCGCCCCGGCCTGTAATTGCGCCGGGTCGTCTGGCGTGGGCAGGCTGTCCAGTTGCAACCGCGCAGGTTCGGGAGAATGGACAAAACCCGGTTGGCCTCCGAGGATGCTCGCCCAAGGGTTACCGTCGGCATCGACGGCACCGAACAATATGAACGGCAACTGACGATAAAACTGCCGATGCTGATCCGGCATTTCACTGCGGATCACCTTGCGCCCGTGCGCTTCCATGCGCTCGGCAACCCCTGCATGAGCCTGCAACTGTTTCTCGCCAGCATGCCAAGGTGAAAGCTCCATCGCGGTCCTCCCCTGCGCGCCCGGCGCAGTGTGAACGGCCCAACCTCGCTGGGCCGTAAGCGCTTCAGGCGGTTTGCAAACCGGCCACGGTGCGGGGCATGCCGACAAAACCGGGCAAGGCCTCGACCCGCGCCAGCCAGGCCCGCACGTTGTCATAGTCGGCCAGCGACACGTTGCCTTCCGGCGCATGGGCGATGTAACTGTAGGCGGCAACATCGGCGATGGTCGGCTGATCGCCAGCAAGATAGGTGGATTTGCTCAGTTCTTGATCAATCACTTTGAGCAAATTGTGGGAACGGACGATCACTTCTTCGGCGTTGTAAGGCGCACCGAACACCGTGATCAGCCGTGCAATGGCGGGGCCGAAGGCAATCGGCCCGGCCGCTACCGACAACCAGCGCTGAACCCTGGCCGCACCGACCGGATCAGTGGGCAGCCAACGGCCCTTGCCGTATTTGTGCGCCAGGTACACCAGAATTGCGTTGGAATCAGCCAGCACCACACCTTGGTCATCGATCACCGGAACCTGACCGAAGGAATTGATCACAAGAAAGTCCGGCTGTTTATGCGCGCCTTTCGCCAGATCGACGAAAATCAGCTCGGTTGGCAGCTCAAGCAAGGACAGCATCAGCTCCACACGGTGGGCGTGTCCAGAACGTGGGAAGTTGTAGAGTTTGATGGCGTGCATGGTCGACTCCGCGGGTGGATCGCGCCGTTCAGGAGAGAACCGCGCTGAATGGCGCCATCTTCCACCTGCTACCAAAACAACAGAATAACCAGAAAACACAATCCATCATTTCAGCCGGTGCAATAACGCTTCAGGTGCGCAACGCCGGATGTTCACGCAACGCCTTCACTGCATAGTCCACGAAACTGCGTATCCGCGCCGGCGCCTTGCGCCCGCCCTGATACACCACATGGATGGGCAATGGAGAAAGTTCGAAGTCTTGCAGGACGATTTCAAGCTCACCGGCGGCGACCTTGCTGGCCACCTGATAGGAAAGAACCCGGGTCAGTCCAAGCCCCAGAGCAGCGGCGGTGATTGCCGCTTGATTCGCGGTCACCACCAGACGCGGTTCAGGGCGAATGCTCAACACCTCCCCAGCCACAATAAAGGGCCAGTTTCTCTGTTGCCCAATGGATGAAGTGGCGACAATCCGCGCTCGACACAAATCATCGGGATGCACAGGCCGACCGTGGCGTTTCAGATAATCGGGAGACCCGCAGATAACCCGCCGCACCTCGCCCACCAGAATGGCGTGCTGGTTGCTGTCAGGCAGTTCACCGATGCGCACAGCAACATCGATCCCCTCCTCGACCATGCTCACCACCCGGTCGACCAGCAGCGCGTTGATGCTGATATCGGGAAACTGCTCCAGGTAGCCAACCATCACCGGCGTGACGAACAACTCACCAAACAACACTGGCGCGGTGATTGTCAGTTGCCCACGCGGCTGCGCGTGACTGCCAGCGGCTGACGCCTCGGCTTCCTGAATGTCCGCCAGAATGCGTCGGCAGTCTTCCAGGTAACGCTGACCGGCCTCGCTAAGATGCACACTGCGCGTGGTTCGCGTCAGCAATTGAGTACCGATGCGCGCCTCCAGCGCCGCCACCGCCCGCGTCACGCTAGCCGCAGACAACCCCAAACGCCGCGCCGCCGCAGAGAAACCCTGCTCTTGCGCCACGGCGACGAATACCTGCATTTCCTGGAGTCTGTCCATGGGCTACCTGGTGCACCGTCGTGCCGACCTTGAATGAGCCGGTTACAGACTGCCTTCGACATCTTCCAGACTGAAGGTCTCAGTGTTGTCGTCATAGGAAAATATTTCGGCGTACCGACCCCAACTGATCACGTTCTCCAGGGTTTCTTCCACCGCTGCATCGTTGAGCGAGTCTCCCAGCTCCTGCTCGAAACGGACACGCGGCGCCCAGTGCCCACGGCGCTCCTGCAGCACCTGACGGATACGGGTGGCCAACGGCACATACCGGAGCAGATGTTCGGCAAAAATGGTTTTGCGTTCCTGGGTGCCGTACTCATCGAACAGCTTGCCCGCGTCGGTCAGCTTGATGTCGGCGCCCTTGAGCTCGGCAAATCCCAGATGCTCGAGCATCTCCGCCACCGGAAACAGGTCATCGACCTCCAGCAACAAACGCTCGGCGACATTGGAGAGGCTGTCCTGCCCATAATACGGCTCGGCCGCCAGTGCAGAGATCAGACCGGCCATAAGGTTGGTCGACACTTCAGGCAATGGGCTGCCCAATTGCAGTTCGGCCTTGCCGGTTTTGGCATCGGCACTGCGTCGGTTGGTCATCAAGGCATAGATGTCATCGACCATTTTGCGAAAGGTCGGATCCAGACGGTTGCGCGGGTGGGCGAACGGCACATTGATTTGCGCCACGACCCGACCGGGGTTCGACGACAACACCAACACGCGGTCGCACATCAACACCGCCTCTTCGATGTTGTGGGTCACGATCAGGATGGACTTGATCGGCAACTGGCCGCCGCTCCACAGGTCCAGCAAATCGGTTCTCAGGGTTTCTGCCGTCAGTACGTCCAGCGCCGAGAACGGCTCGTCCATCAGCAGCAAGGTCGGGTTGACCACCAGCGCCCGGGCAAAGCCCACCCGCTGACGCATGCCGCCCGACAACTCCCGTGGGTAAGCGTTTTCAAATCCGTCGAGGCCGATCAGGTCGATCGCCGCCAATGCACGCTTGCGCGCTTCCTTGGGTTCGACCTGCAACGCCTGAAGACCGGCTTCTACGTTTTCCAGAACTGTCAGCCAGGGAAACAAAGCAAAGGTCTGAAAGACCATGGCCACGCCTTTGGCAGGTCCGGTCAGCAATGAGCCGTTGTAGTGAACCTCGCCCGAAGAGGGCTGAATAAGGCCGGCGATGATCCGCAGCAGCGTCGATTTGCCGGAGCCGGAGCGACCCAGCATGCCGACGATTTCGCCCTCGCGCAGGGTCAGATCGACATCGCTGAGTACCTGTAACTCGTCCTTGCCCTTGCCAAACCCGCGGCTCACATTCGTGAGTGCATAAATTTCGGAGTGCGCGCCTGTTTTTTCAGTATGGCTATTCATGACATCGACACCTGTTAATTCAGACGGAGTTTGTTTTCAGCGATGGCGTACATCGGCCGCCACAGCACGCGGTTGAACGCCACGACAAAGAACGACATCACTACCACGCCCAAGGTGATTTTTGGAAAGTCGCCAGCCGCGGTGGTCTGGGCGATATAGGCCCCCAAGCCGTGAGCGACCACTTTGTCCTGCCCCCAGGAAACGAATTCGGAAACGATACTGGCGTTCCACGCCCCGCCCGAGGCAGTAATCGCACCGGTCACGTAATACGGGAAAATGCCGGGCAGCATTACCTTGCGCCACCACTGCCAGCCGCGAATGTGGAAATTCGCCGCGGCCTCGCGAAAATCGTTGGGAAATGCACTGGCACCGGCGATCACGTTGAACAGGATGTACCACTGCGTCCCCAGCACGATCAGCGGGCTGAGCCAGATGTCCGGGTTCAACTTGTAGTGCAGAATCACGATGACAAACACCGGAAACAACAGGTTCGCCGGGAACGCCGCCAGGAACTGGGCCAGCGGCTGGATCTTCTCCGCCAGATGCGGGCGCAAACCGATCATCACGCCCAGCGGTACCCAGATCAGTGAGGCCAACAGAATCAACAGGGCCACCCGCAGCAGGGTAATCGCCCCCAGACCAATCACATGCCAGAGTTCATCAAGCGTCACCTCGCTGCCGACGTAGATGACAATGTGATACAGCGCGTAAAGAGTCATCAGCGCAATCGCCGCGCCCCAGACCCAGTCGATAGCCCTTGAAACCGCCGGGCTGGTCTGATGAACCACCACTGCTTTAGAGCGTGGCAGGCTCAGGCGCATGTTGGTGATGCGCACGATGGCCCGGATAAACGGCCGCAACAGGCGCTGAACGACGCGGGTGCGCTGAATCAGATTCAACACCCACGACTCAGGGCTCCCGGCCTGGGAAGCGGTGTCCTCCATCCGGAACTTGTCTGCCCAGGCCACCAGCGGCCGAAACAGGAACTGGTCGTAAATCAGGATGACTACAATCATCGCCAGAATGACGTAACCCACGGCGTGCATGTCGCGCTGCTCAATGGCCGTCGCCAGATAGGAACCGACGCCCGGCAAGGTAATGGTCTTGTCGCCCACGGTGATCGCTTCCGAGGCCACCACGAAGAACCAGCCTCCGGACATGCTCATCATCATGTTCCAGACCAGGCCCGGAATGGCGAACGGCACATCCAGTTTCCAGAACCTTTGCCAGCCGGAAAGCTGCAGGTTGCTGGACACCTCTTCGAGATCCCGAGGCACCGTGCGCAGCGACTGATAGAAGCTGAACGTCATGTTCCAGGCCTGGGCGGTGAAGATAGCAAAGATTGCCGCGCACTCCGCGCCCAGCACCCGCCCTGGAAACAGCAACAGGAAAAATGTCACGGTAAACGAGATATAGCCCAGAACAGGCACCGATTGCAGGATGTCCAGCACCGGCACCAGCAGCTTCTCTGCACGCCGGCTTTTGGCCGCCAACGTCCCGTACACCAAGGTAAAGATCAGTGACGCCACCATGGCCGCGAGCATGCGCAACGTTGTGCGGATCGCATATTCGGGCAAGTCAGCCGGGTCCAGCGAGATGGCCTGGGTCTGCAACGTCGAGATCGGGGCCCAGGTCTCGTGGGCACCAATCGAGAAAAACAGCAGGAAGCCAATCACCAACGGCATGGCGATCAGGTCCCAGCGGTTGGGAAGCAACCGTTGTGCCGTGGCCGGTATGTAATGACGCAATACCTTATTCATGTTCAGTGATTCCAGTAGCGTTCTGGAGGTGATCGTTGACCACCGATCAACAGTTTCTAGAGTGACCGCGCACTGAACAGCTCAACGGGCAGTTGCAGCACAGCTACGTACACTCTAGCGGGGTAATAAAACGATGGAGGGAGGCCACACAAACGAACGCTACGGGGGCGATGCAGAAAATGGTTCAGTGGCTCAGAAATCCGTGGATCTGAACACACCATTTACCCTCTGCGCCTCACTTGGCATCCCAATGGGTGGCCCGCCGAGAATCGGCAGGGTCCATGGCTGGAGTCTCCTGAACGGGAGTGAAAAGGACATTTGGACAGGAAAAGCACTACGTCATCGGGCCGGCAGATTTTGCCTGCGGCACACGCAATCGAAGTCGATGCCGACGCGCGGCTTTTCCGGGGCGGATTGTACGTTTCTAATTGTTACAGAAACATAAACTTGACGTATTTTTTACGTATTTGTGAATGGCCACCCTCCCATTGGCGGAATCGATGCCCATTGCCGCATCTCGACTCCACCGGCCATCAGGTAGCGAGCGGGGGGTTGAATGAGCAGTGTTGACTTTCCCAGCTCCGCCCGCCAAAATTTACAACTTGTTACATCTGAGGTCATTTTTCTTTGGACAGTCATTGTTGTGAATCGGAGAAATTCTCCGTAAAAGCTTGGCACGACCTCAGCTAGATCCCCTTAGCCAACGTCTTGCCAAGTGCAGGACGTTGCGCGCATCAGTATCAAACTCCTTCGCGTAACTAAAACATGAAACCTGAGTGGGCAGATTTATCTGCGCGCTCGTGATCCGCGCGTGCGTCTTGCGTTCGTTGCGGTCGCAGGTTTCTGACTCATCGCCTGCCTCCGTTTGTGCAGTAGCGATTGTTTTAACGTGTTCGTACCACCAGGTACGGAAAGGAGGGCGTCATGCCACCTGAAAGTAATCAAAGGCCATCTCAATATTCGAAGCTGTGCCGCCATGAACATCATGAAGGAGAGACCACTTATGGACCCCAGTAGTAGTAGTCCGGTCACTCTGATTGAAATGGCGGCGTCTAGCGGGCAGTAGCACAACCATCACTGGCTGATCTTCCCCTCGATTTTCCGCATTTCTCTCCGCGTGACCTCTCACGACTCCGACCTATTTGGTCGACGGTTTAGTGCCCGTTTATTTCGCGCCCCTCAGCACCAGGACGCCTGATTTTCCACTCTGATTCCAGCTTTAGGTTGTGGTTTACAGAGGGAGACACCAGCACACCGGTCCGGCGGGAATCGAAAGCGGCATCCAGCGTTACGCTTTTGGAGAGATTTCGTTATGTCCAACTTGAAGATTGAAACAGCTGTTCTTGACAGCGCCCACGTCGGAGACATCCGCGGAGCATTCGGTACTATCCGTCACGACGACATCGCCCCGCGCAATGGTTGGTGGCAGCGCTTCAAAACGCTGCTGGCCATCCTGGGCCCCGGGTTGATCGTGATGGTGGGTGACAATGATGCCGGTGCATTCAGCACCTATGGCCAGGCTGGCCAGAACTACGGGACCATGCTGCTGTGGACCATGGCGCTGTTGATCCCGGTGCTGTA
The DNA here is from genome assembly GCF_044743155.1 of Pseudomonas sp. NPDC087697. Taxonomy (NCBI): domain Bacteria; kingdom Pseudomonadati; phylum Pseudomonadota; class Gammaproteobacteria; order Pseudomonadales; family Pseudomonadaceae; genus Pseudomonas; species Pseudomonas sp. NPDC087697. The sequence continues at coordinate 51,105 of NZ_JBIUVW010000045.1, forward strand.
CGTCAATCAGGAAATGGTGCTGCGTCTGGGTGCCGTGACGGGTGTCGGTCACGCCCGACTGATCTTTGAACGCTTCGGCAAGTTCTGGGGTGCGTTCAGTGCGATCGACCTGTTCATCCTCAACGCGCTGACCATTGTCACCGAGTTCATCGGCATCAGCCTCGGGATGGACTTCCTCGGAGTGCCCAAGGTGGCCGGTGTCTGTGTGGCAGCGGTGTTCATCATGCTCGCAGCCTGCACCGGCGACTTCCGGCGCTTCGAACGCTTCGCGTTGATCCTGGTGATTGGCAGCCTGCTCCTGGTACCGATTTTCGTGATGATCCATCCACCCATGGCGCAAGTCGCTCACGACTTTTTCATCCCGCAACTGCCGACTGACGGCAAATTGTCGGAAGTGTTGCTGCTGATCATCGGCATTGTTGGCACTACCGTGGCACCATGGCAGCTGTTCTTCCAGCAAAGCTACGTGATCGACAAACGCATCACCCCGCGCTTCATCAAGTACGAACGCGCCGATCTATGGCTGGGCATTGCGATGGTGGTGATTGGTGCCGTGGCAATGATCGCTTTCACCGCGCAGGTTTTTGTCGGTCACCCTGAGTTTGGCCAGTTCACCGATGCCGGCGCCATCGCCACAGGCATCGCCAAATATCACGGGCGCCTGCCGGGGGTACTGTTTGCGATCGCATTGATCGACGCCAGCATCATCGGCGCAATGGCGGTCTCGCTGTCGACCGCCTACGCGCTGGGTGATGTACTGAAACTGAAACACTCGCTGCACCGTAAACCAAGCGATGCCAAGGGCTTTTACGTGATGTACTGCGGCCTGATTGCACTGGCCGCAGCGCTGGTGTTGATTCCGGGTGTGCCGCTCGGCCTGCTGACCAACGCGGTACAGACGCTGGCGGGTGTACTGCTGCCAAGCGCCACCGTGTTCCTGTTGCTGCTGTGCAACGACAAGGAAGTGCTGGGCCCATGGGCAAACAAGCGCTTCACCAACGTCATTACTGCGATCATTGTGGCAGTGCTGGTACTGCTGTCGGTCATCTTGACGGCTTCGGTGGCCTTCCCGGATATGTCCGGTGAAACCATCACCAACATCCTCATCGGTGGTGGCTTGGTGGGACTCGTCATCGCCATTGCGGTGAATGTGCTACACGCCCGCAAAGAGGTCGACAACGGGATGCTGCCTGAGAACACCGTTACCTTCACCCAACAAATGATGTACTCGTGGCGGACGCCGCCACTGGCACAACTGAAGCCGATGGTACTGTCGCAACGCAATCGCATCTGGATGGGCGTGCTGCGCGGCTATCTGGTGGTGGCAATGGTCATGGTGATTTACAAGGTCATCCAACTGGCACTCGCTTAAATCTGTTAACAGGCAGGACGAATGGCGCAAGCTTTCGTCCTGCCTGTACAGCAGCCCCCTATCCCCTCCCCGGAAAGCATCCTCACAGCCGCTTCGTGATGAAAGGGCCAGATAATAAAAAACCCCCTGACTCAGGGGGTTTTTGCATAGCGTCGAAACCGCTTGGTAAAAACCAGCTCAGGTTTCAGCCTTGTGGATAACTCACTCCACCGTCACCGACTTCGCCAGGTTGCGCGGTTGGTCGACGTCAGTGCCTTTGAGCACGGCGACGTAGTACGAGAGCAGCTGCAGCGGAATGGTGTAGAGGATCGGTGACAGGATGTCGTGGATGTGCGGCATGTTGACCACATGCGTGCCTTCGCCATTGCTCATGCCAGCTTTCTCGTCAGCAAACACAATCAGCTGACCGCCACGGGCACGAACTTCCTGCAGGTTGGATTTCAACTTCTCCAACAGCTCGTTGTTCGGTGCCACAGTCACCACCGGCATGTCGTCGTCGACCAGTGCCAACGGGCCGTGCTTGAGCTCGCCGGCCGGGTAGGCTTCGGCGTGGATGTAAGAAATTTCCTTGAGCTTGAGCGAGCCTTCCATCGCCACCGGGTACTGCGCGCCACGGCCGAGGAACAGCGTGTGGTGCTTGTCGGCGAACAACTCGGCGATTTTTTCGACGGTGCTGTCCATGGCCAGCGCTTCGCCCAAACGAGTCGGCAAGCGACGCAGTTCTTCGACCAGTTCAGCTTCCACGCCTTTGGCCAAGGTGCCACGCACCTGACCCAACGACAGGGTCAACAGCAACAGACCCACCAACTGAGTAGTGAACGCTTTGGTCGATGCCACACCGATTTCGCGACCGGCCTGGGTCAGCAGGGTCAGGTCGGACTCACGCACCAAGGAACTGATGCCGACGTTGCAGATGGCCAGGCTGGCGAGGAAACCCAGCTCTTTGGCATTGCGCAGTGCGGCCAGGGTGTCGGCGGTTTCGCCAGACTGGGAGATCGTGACGAACAGCGAATCTGGCTGCACGACCACTTTGCGATAACGGAATTCGCTGGCAACTTCGACCTGGCACGGGATCCCGGCCAGTTCTTCGAGCCAGTAACGCGCGACCATACCGGCGTGGTAGCTGGTGCCACAGGCGACGATCTGCACATTGCGGACCTTGGCGAACAACTCGGCGGCTTGTGGACCAAAAGCCTGAACCAGCACCTGGTTCGGGCCAAGGCGACCTTCCAGAGTGCGTTGCACGACCGATGGTTGTTCGTGGATTTCCTTGAGCATGAAGTGGCGGAACTTGCCCTTCTCGGCGGATTCGGTGTTATCGCGGTACTGCACTGCTTCGCGCTCGACAGCTTTGCCATCGATATCCCAGATCTGCACGCTGTCGCGGCGGATTTCGGCGATGTCCCCTTCTTCCAGGTACATGAAACGGTCAGTGACCTGACGCAGTGCCAATTGGTCGGACGCGAGGAAGTTCTCGCCCAGACCCAGGCCGATCACCAGCGGGCTACCACTGCGGGCGGCGACCAGACGATCGGGTTGTTGCGCGCTGATAACGGCCAGGCCGTAGGCACCGTGCAGTTCTTTGACCGTGGCCTTGAGGGCGATGGTCAGGTCGCTGAGGTCTTTGAGTTTGTGGTTCAGCAGGTGGGCAATGACTTCAGTATCGGTGTCCGAGGTGAACACGTAACCCAGGGCCTTGAGCTGTTCACGCAGGGCTTCATGGTTTTCGATGATGCCGTTGTGCACCACCGCCAGATCGCCGGAGAAATGCGGGTGAGCGTTACGCTCGCAGGGCGCACCGTGAGTCGCCCAACGGGTGTGGGCAATACCCAGACGGCCGACCAGCGGTTCGGCGGCCAGCGCTTGCTCCAACTCGCTGACCTTGCCCGGGCGACGCATGCGCTCGAGTTTTTCGCCGTTGGTGTAAACCGCAACACCGGCGCTGTCATAGCCGCGGTATTCGAGGCGCTTGAGACCTTCGAGCAAAATGGCGGTGATGTTACGTTCCGCGACTGCGCCGACAATTCCACACATGCTATATCTCCTGGCTGACTGCCGCGCAAATCAAGTTAATGCCGCGGGCCTGAATCTGATCGCGTGCCTCTTGCGGCAGGCGATCATCGGTAATAAGGGTATGGACGCTGCTCCATGGCAGCTCCAGGTTTGGAATCTTGCGGCCGATCTTGTCGGATTCGACCATCACGATCACTTCACGAGCCACGTCGGCCATCACTCGGCTCAGACCGAGCAGCTCGTTGAAAGTCGTGGTACCGCGCACCAGATCAATGCCATCGGCACCGATGAACAACTGGTCGAAATCATAAGAGCGCAGGACCTGTTCGGCGACCTGCCCCTGGAAAGACTCGGAATGCGGGTCCCAGGTTCCACCCGTCATCAACAATACTGGCTCATGTTCAAGTTCGCTCAGAGCATTGGCAACGTGCAGAGAGTTGGTCATGACGACCAGACCCGGTTGTTGCCCAAGTTTCGGAATCATCGCGGCGGTCGTGCTGCCGCTGTCGATGATAATTCGCGCGTGTTCGCGAATTCGCATCACCGCGGTTCGGGCAATGGCTTGCTTGTACTGAGAGACGGGTTGGCTCGGATCACTGACCAACTCTTGCGGCATGGTGATCGCGCCGCCGTAACGGCGTAGCAACAAGCCATTGCTTTCAAGCGCCGCGAGGTCTTTGCGAATCGTAACTTCCGAGGTTTCGAAACGCTTGGCCAGTTCATCCACACTGACTTCGCCCTGCTCAGTGAGCAAGGCAAGGATATTGTGGCGACGTTGTGGTGTATTGCGCTTTGACATGATTAGGTAAGTTTCGATTCGAAAGATAACGAAAGCAATCAAAACCTATCGGCGAAACTTCGTCAAGCCGGCGCACGAAAAAAACATCTGTGGTTAACCCATTCGCGAGCAAGCCCGCTCCCACAGGAATTGCGTATAAACCTGTGGGAAGGGCCGGGCGACGTTCGCTTGCTCGCGAATGCGATGGATCAGGCTGTGAATAACTCCAGCCCGATCATTGACCTGTGGATAACTCAGCTCTTGTGGACTTTCACCGGACGCTTCCAGCCATCGATGTTCTTCTGCCGAGCCCGCCCAATGGCCAATTGGGATTTATCCACATTCGAGGTAATCGTCGAGCCCGCCGCAGTGGTCGCGCCGTCCAAGATATCCACAGGCGCCACCAACGAGTTGTTGGAGCCAATGAATACGTCTTCACCCAAGACAGTCTTCCACTTGTTGAGGCCATCATAGTTGCAGGTGATGGTGCCCGCGCCGATGTTGGTGCGCGCACCGATCTCGGCGTCACCCAGGTAGCTCAGGTGGCCGGCCTTGGCACCTTCACCCAAATGGGCATTCTTCAGTTCGACAAAGTTACCCACATGGGCGCGGGCTTCCAGCACAGTGCCCGGACGCAGGCGCGCGAACGGACCGGCATCGCTGCCCTCGCCCAATATCGCGCCTTCGATATGGCTGTTGGCCTTGATCACCACGCCTTTGCGCAAGGTGCTGTCCTTGATCACGCAGTTCGGGCCAATGACCACGTCGTCTTCAATAACCACACGACCTTCCAGGATCACGTTGATGTCGATCAGTACATCACGGCCGACGGTCACTTCACCGCGCACATCAAAACGCGCTGGATCGCGCAGCGTCACGCCCTGAGCCATCAGGCGACGGCCTTCACGCAACTGATAGTGACGCTCAAGCTCTGCGAGCTGCTTGCGGTCGTTGGCGCCCTGCACTTCCATCGCGTCGTGAGGTTGCTCGGTGTCCACCACCAGACCGTCGCTGACTGCCATGGCAATCACGTCGGTCAGGTAGTACTCGCCTTGGGCGTTGTTGTTGGAGAGCCGGCTCATCCAGTCGCCCAGATGACTGGCCGGCACCGCAAGAATGCCGGTGTTGCCTTCAGTGATCGTACGTTCGGCTTCGCTGGCATCTTTGTGCTCGACGATAGCGGTCACCCGACCGTCAGCATTGCGCACAATGCGACCGTAACCCGTCGGGTCATCGAGCTCGACGGTCAACAGTCCCATCTGCAGTGGCGCCACAAGCTTGAGCAGGCGTTGCAGAGTTGGGACTTCAATCAGCGGCACATCACCGTAAAGAATCAACACAGTATCGGCGGTGATGAACGGCACAGCCTGGGCCACTGCGTGACCCGTGCCGAGTTGCTGGTCCTGCAACACGAAGTTCAAGTCGTCTGCAGCCAGACGCTCGCGTACCTCATCGGCACCGTGGCCGATCACCACGTGGATGCGCTGTGGATCAAGTTGGCGGGCGCTGTGGATAACATGGCCAAGCATCGAATTGCCCGCCACCGGGTGAAGAACCTTCGGCAGAGCCGAGCGCATGCGAGTGCCTTGACCGGCAGCGAGAATAACGATTTCAAGTGACATGACTGGCTACCAATCCTGGGAGGTCAGCGGCTGCGACCAAGGGGTGAATTGCAGAAAAAGAAAAAGGGTAGCCGAGGCTACCCTTTTTAATCAATCACACAACAAGCGGGAGGCTTATCAGCCGCCGAACTTCTTGCGGATCTGCTGGACGGTGCGCAGCTGAGCTGTCGCCTCGGCCAGACGTGCAGCAGCGGAACCGTAGTCGAACTCGGCGCCTCTATCATGCAAGGCCTTCTCGGCAGCCTGAACGGCTTGCTGAGCGGAGGCTTCGTCCAGGTCGGCAGCACGTTGCACGGTGTCGGCAAGAACCTTGACCATGTTCGGCTGAACCTCGAGGTAACCACCGGAGATGTAATACACCTCGGCTTCCCCACCCTGCTTGATCAAGCGGATCGGACCTGGTTTCAGATTAGTGATCAGCGGAGCGTGACCCAGAGCGATACCAAGCTCACCCAGCTCACCGTGCGCAATCACCATCTCGACCAGACCGGAGAAGATTTCCCCTTCCGCGCTGACGATGTCGCAATGGACTGTCATAGCCATCTGCTTGCCTCAACCTAAATTAGCGCCCGTCACCGGGCGCCTGGATTACAGTTTTTTGGCTTTCTCGATCGCTTCTTCGATGCCGCCGACCATGTAGAACGCTAGTTCTGGCAGGTGGTCGTAGTCACCGTTGAGGATGCCTTTGAAGCCAGCAATGGTGTCTTTCAGGGAAACGTATTTACCCGAA
>NZ_JBIUVW010000046.1:0-52209 GCF_044743155.1 Pseudomonas sp. NPDC087697
TCGTCATCGACTTCATCGACATGACCCCTGCCAAGAACCAGCGCGCCGTGGAAGAGAAAGTCCGCGAATGCCTGGAAGCCGACCGCGCTCGCGTGCAAGTCGGTCGCATCTCGCGCTTCGGCCTGCTGGAAATGTCCCGTCAGCGCCTGCGTCCATCGCTGGGCGAAAGCAGCGGCATCGTCTGCCCTCGCTGCAACGGCACCGGCATCATCCGTGACGTTGAATCGCTGTCGCTGGCGATCCTGCGCCTGATCGAAGAAGAAGCCCTGAAAGACCGCACCGCCGAAGTTCGCGCACAAGTGCCGATTCCGGTCGCTGCGTTCCTGCTTAACGAGAAACGCAACTCGATCACCAAGATCGAACTGCGCACTCGTGCGCGCATCGTCATCCTGCCGAACGATCACCTCGAAACGCCACACTTCGAAGTTCAGCGTCTGCGCGATGACAGCCCGGAAGCCCACATCAACCAGTCCAGCTACGAAATCGCTGCTGCCGCTGCTGAAGTGGAAGAAGTTCAACCGGCTGCCGCCACTCGCACCCTGGTTCGCCAGGAAGCTGCCGTGAAAACCGCTCCAGCCCGTGCCAACGCTCCGGTTCCGACCGAAGTCGCTGCCGCCCCGGTTGCTGCTCCGGCCGTAGCTCCTGAGCCAAGCCTGTTCAAAGGCCTGGTGAAGTCGCTGGTCAGCCTGTTCGCCACCAAGGAAGAGCCTGCTGCTCCGGTTGTGGTTGAAAAGCCAGCCACCGAACGTCCGGCACGCAACGAAGAGCGCCGCAACGGCCGTCAACAGAGCCGCAACCGTAACGGTCGCCGCGATGAAGAACGCAAGCCGCGCGAAGAACGTGCCCCTCGTGAAGAACGCGCACCACGCGAGCCGCGTGAAGAGCGTCAACCACGCGAAGCCCGCGAAGAGACTCCAGCAGTCGCTCGCGAAGAACGCGCACCGCGCCCACCGCGTGAAGAACGCGCACCACGTGCTCCTCGTGAAGATCGCAAGCCACGTGGCGAGCGTGAAGAGCGCCCGGTTCGTGAACTGCGTGAACCTCTGGATGCCGCGCCAGCTGCTGCTACTGCCGCCGCTGCTACTGCCGTTGCTGAAGAGCGTCCAGCTCGCCAGCCACGTGAAGAACGCGCGCCACGTCCACCGCGTGAAGAGCGTCAACCACGCGCTGAACAGGCTGCTGCGGTAACCGAAGAAGAACTGCCGACCAACGAAGAGCAACTGTTGGAAGAGGGTCAGGAGAACGCCGAAGGCGATCGTCCACGCCGCCGCTCCCGTGGTCAGCGTCGTCGCAGCAACCGTCGCGAGCGTCAACGCGATGCCAACGGTAACGTAATCGAAGGCTCGGAAGAGTCCGAAACCAGCGAAGAGCCAACAGGCGCTGAACTGGCTGCCGGCCTGGCCGTTACTGCTGCTGTTGCCAGCACTGTGATCAGCGCTCCAGCTGAGGCCCAGGCTCACCAGCAAGCTGAACGCGCTACTGCTGCCGTGACTGAAGAAGCTGCTCAGGAAGTTACTCAGGTTGAAGCGCCAGTCGTGGAAGCTACTACCCCGGTCGAAGCGCCAGTCGCTCCTGCCGTAGAAGTGGCTCCCGTTCGTGAAGCACAGCCTGAAGTTCACGCAGCTGTTGAACCAGCCGTTGTTGCAGAACAACAACAGCCAGTAATCGCTGTCGAGCCTGTGGTTGAAGCCCCGGCCGCTGAAAAAGCACCTGAGGTTCGCGAAGAGCAAACCGCGTTCAACTGGATTGCAGAGACTGCAGCCGTCGAAGCTCCAGCGCCAGTCGCTGAAGTGGTTGCTCCAGTAGTTGTTGCTGCCGAGCCTGCTCCGGTGGTTGAAGCACCGGTTGTTGCCGAAGTGGTTGCACCGGTTGTCGAAGCAGCGCCTGTCAGCGCCCTGACCGAAAGTGGTCGTGCGCCGAACGACCCACGGGAAGTGCGTCGCCGCAAACGTGAAGCCGAGCTTCTGCAGAAGGAAGCCGAACTGGCTGCCGCTGCTGCACCGGTTGTTGCTGCCGAACCGGCTCCGGTTGTTGCTGAAGTCGTCGAGGCAGCCCCTGCCCCGGCCGCTGAAGTGAGCGCCGAGCCTGCTGCCCCAACCATCGACGAAACCCTGCGTTCCGTCGAAGAAGTGGTAGAGCAAAAACCTGAGGTCCAGGAAAAAGAGCACGAGCCTAAACCCCTCGCCTGATTCCATCAGCCACTAAAAAGCCCCGCCTGGTGATCCAGGCGGGGCTTTTTTTTTCGCCTGTAAATACCGACACCCCGTCGAGGTTTGGCAACGGCTTATTGCCGAAGCTCCTGTGCTCCTGGCTAAACACTCGTTTAATATTTGTAAGAAAGTATTACGAAATAACCGCGCAACGTGCAGAATAGAGCGGTTGCAGGGCTAAAAGCAAACCCTGCCACGGCCCGAAAGCCTTCGGTCCGTTATGGAGTAAAGAGTGCATGACTATGGAAATTGCTGAACTGGACGCTTTCAAAGCGATTGTTGACTATGGAAGCGTCACGCAGGCAGCGATCAGGTTAAACCGCGCTCAATCCAGTATTTCCTTCCGAATCAAGACACTCGAATCACGGCTCGATACCAAGTTGTTCGAACGCTCCGGTCGCGGCATCACGATGACGGCTCAAGGCAAGGAACTCTATTCCTACGCCTCACAAATCCTCGAACTGGTTGCTCGCGCTCAATCCAGCCTGAATCAGGCAAAAACCGAAACACGAGTTCGCTTGGGGGTCATCGAAAACCTCACCATTACTCGCCAGAACCTGCTGCAAAGCATCGTTGCCAATCCCGACGGCCTGGCAGTGGATGTCAGCATTGGTAACACACAGTCACTGCTCAAGGATCTTGAGGCCGGCAAACTCGACGCGGTAATTGTCGGCGCCGGCTTTGCGCCTGCGCATTATCGCCGGGTGACACTGTTCAACGATCCGCTGGCCCTGATCTACAGTGCGACACAGCCCGCCATCCAGGACTTGAAAGCGTTCAGCGGTCAAGTATTCCTCGTCAACAGCCGGCGCAGCGCTTCACAACGTAATCTCGACGAACTGTTTATGATGGGCAACATCACCCCGGAAAAGATCATCGAGTGCGGCTCTTATCCGCTGTTGTTTTCAAATGTGATCAACGGCGTGGGCGTCGCCCTGGTGCCTTTATCACTGGTCGACTCGTGCTGCCGCAGTGAACAGGTGCAGACTTATTTTCTGAGTGGTTCATATGCCTCGCTGACCACTGAATTCGTGTATTTCGATCACCCCGGCAAACCTGCCCCCAGGGCATTGGCGCAATGGGTGCTCGACTTCGAAAAGCCGACCCGCTTACCGCTGACGGCAACAGCGATATAACAGGCCGGGCACTCGTCAGCAGTTACACGATTGACGCACCACCTCATCCTCGAAAAGGTTGGACAGTTGCAGCCCCTCCTCTTGGCTGCTCGCCTGAATGACATCACCGTGCTGCAATTCAAAGGCATCCTTGTCGGTACTTAATGAAGCGCCGAGCAAAACATAGTGAACCGTACCAGGCTCGCAGAGCTCTTCATGCTGGAACAGCAGGGCTTCGAGTTCGCTTTTGGCAAACATCAACTGATCGAGCCCCAATAGCGACTGTTTGTCCCACACGGTTTCTCCACGCCGGACAATCGAACTCCTCACCACCGAATGGCACGGTGGTTCAGCGATCACCAGTTCGTGGCACAACGCGGTATTGCGCAACTTGGAAAGACCGGCCAGCCCGGGTTGAGTGTGACGCAGCACCGGGTCAGAGAAATCCACTGCCAAGGTGTAGCCGATATAGCGCGGGTTTCGGCAGTCGTCGATGAGGTACACACAGGCATACTCGATCTCGACTCCCGCCCCACTGGCATGACACGGCGATTTGATCGCCCGGGAAGCAGCTACCAGCCCTTTGCCATTGCCTTTGTAGTACCAGTCCGGGGAGGACCGCTCAGGCATGGGCAGACCATTGACCGAGCGGTGCGTGTAACCGAAACCGCTCACCATGCATACAGCATCCTGAACGGGCCGCATCGGCACGTTAAAGGTCATCGATGAAAGCGCCTCAAGCGGCACCGCAACAAGGGACAAGCCGTTCTTGAAGCGCTCCCAGGATTGCTTGCTGCGCATGAACCGCACGGCCAACGCCTGGGAGGTCTCGACATCTGCGACCTGCCAGACCGCAACCGATGCCCCCTTGCCCTGCACAAGACCCACCCACCGAACGCCGTGGCGATCGACCGAATCGATGATTCTGTCCATCACGCGGCCTCCGTGCGTAGCGCAATCGGTGCCCGTCGCTTAATGGAACAGAGGATCACCCCAAACACAATCAGCACCAGACTGACCAGGTGATAGGCGTGCAGTTGTACGTCCAGGAACACAATACTGAACAGCCCCCCGGACAGCGGCACCAGATGAGTGAAGATCTCGCCACGAGTGGCACCGATTTCACCGATGCCTTTGCTCCAGAACAAGTACGACAGCCAGGACGGGAAGATCACCAGATACGCCAGACCGAGCCAGGGTGCAGCGCCCTGCCCCAAGTTGAAGGTTAAATCAGGATGCAAGACCCAAACCCCCAGGCTGAACGGAATCAGGCACAGCGCCCCCACCACCGCGCAATACGTCACGAATGCATTGCCGGCGATGGTTTTGGGCTTTGTCCGCAGAAAGGAACAATAGACAGCCCAACTGGCGGCCGAGGCCATGGTCCAGAAATCGCCTTTGTTGAAGCCCTCCAGAAAACTCAAATCGGAAAGGTGCCCCATGGTCACCAGCCAGAACACACCGACCGTACTGATGACCACCCCAAGCATGTTCGACCTGGATATAAAATCACCGAAAACGAAACGATTGAGGGCCAGTACCAGGCACGGCGTAGCCGACAGGTAAATCGCCGCATTCAAAGAACTGGTGTATTGCAAACCTATATACAAAGTCAGCGGAAATATAACTTGCCCACAGACCGCCAACATCACCAGGGTTAACCATGACTTACGCGCAGCCGGCAAACTTCCGACCACGGCCTTATAGTTAATCAGCAGCAGTAATGCACTGGTAATCAGCCATCGAAGTTGCGACAGCAGCACGGGATCAACATCCACCACCATCAACTTCCCGACGACATAATTACCGCCCCAGAACACGGCAGCGAGTGAAAGTAGTAAGTACGGCATTGGCACCCCCCGTTAGATCTTCTTCATTAACATAAAAGAGGCGCCGTCGAACTCGACTTCCCCCTGCAGATGGAACGCGTCTTGATACACAGACCATTGCACCTGCAACACATCAGTGATGGGCACCAACATAAGTGCCTCTGGCGCCAACACCCGGGCCAGTTCATTGACATAGACCCGGCAAGGCTCGGCTTCGACAGGCGAACTGTTTGAGACAATCAGTGAATAACCCAATCGACGGCGATAGTGAAAGTCGCCGGCCGAGGCAAACGGCAGCCTCGAAAAATCCAGGTCGGCGCGCAGTCTGAGCTGCTTGTGGCCGTGGTCCTGCGCCCACTGCAAGTGGTGAGCAAACTGCTGCCGGGTAGTGGAGATGACATCGAGACTGTGCCGGGCGAACGCTTGAAGCTGGGCGTTATCGGTCGGCGCAATCAGCAACACGGACTTCTTGCCCGGCGTGCCTAGATACTCCGCCAGGGATGCCGACAATGGCGGTATCTCGCGCTTCGGGGTGTCACGGTACTTCATCAACCAGTCCGAATTGATCGCGGCCCAATCGCTGACTTGCAGCGTCTGCTCGATCGACGGCTGATACGTTTCCATGAGGTGAGCCTTGAACGGCAGGTATTGCAGGATTTTCCCCTGGTCGCCAACGATGGAATAGTCGCCGACCCAGGTATTGAGAAAGGAGCGGATCCCGACGATGCTAGCCTTGCCCAGGTAATCCGCGTTCCAGCCCACGATAGCTTCACGCCCGACCCATGCATAATCGCACAACCTCACTGGTGGAAGGCGCGTCATCGCGACGGTCCGCGAGCCGATGGAAAGCCGGCCATAAGGATCATGGTCCTGACGCAGCAACTGACTGCCCGGCGACAGCCAGACACCGTCGCCAATATCCACATCGCCGCCGGCGTTGACTGCGGCATTACGACCAAAACGCACATACTGGCCAATCTTGATCGAAGGCAACTCATCCGCCGAGTGATCGAGTTGATGATCCGCATGGGGGTGGCTGAAATACGCACCGTTTTCAAAGTGAGTGGGAGAAATCAGGTGTTCCCCGACCTGCTCCTTGACAATCAATGGCGAGCCACTGGTATTGACAGAAAAGTGATCCTTTGACAAACCGAAGTCATCAGATAGCACTTGCAAGTGTTCACCAAATGTAACACCGAACTTAATCTCGTCACGGTGACCATTGATCGTTTGAGAAGCCTTCCTGAGTTGGCGCAGTGTTTTGACATAACGGGGAACCGGCTGATAAACATCGGCGGAACTTAACGCCCGCTCCAATGCGCCCAACTCCTGAACTTCACTATCCAGTTCAACAGGACTGACACTGACCGACGCATCCATATAATGCTTTATCATGTAGGCTCTTTATTTTCTTGATGAGTACTAACTGGGCATTCACCGCAACAGTAAACGCCGCACGCAACAAGATCGTATGTCGGATAAAAGCGAATGAATAACGAGTTTTATATCTGACACCCATCGATAAATACGAATGGGCAGAAGAAGGGGCAGAGTTCAGTATCGCTCTATAGAAGCCGGGGGGGCCTGGCCCCTGCCCGCGAGGCAACCGATCAAACGACGATTATTGAAAGACCAGCGCGACCGGCAAATCCACATCCCACAACACCCCGGGATCGTCCACCGCCACCTCAACGACTTTCGCCGACGCAAACAGCGGCTTCGCCCCGCGATCACCGGACAACGCCATCAGCGCTGTGCCAAACGAACGTCCAAACCCCACCGGATGCCCAAACTCGCCGTCCTGCACGGGCACACTGATGGTATCGACCTCAATCCCCTCAACAACCCGCTCAATACTCGACGGCAAGATAAATGGCATATCCCCCAACACCACCAACCAGCCATCAAGCGCAGGACATGCAGCAACTGCCGCCGCAATGCTGTCACCCATGCCCGCCGACGCCAACAGCAGCACCTGGCAGCCATAAGACTGGGCCAGCCGTGCGATCTCTGGACGATCCGGCGTCGTCACCAGCAACCGCGCCTCAACGCCACCTGGCAAATTGCGCAGCACCTGTTCGATCACCGGCCGCACAATGCCGTCGCGCCCTTCACACATCGCCAGCAACTTGTCCTGATCGGCACCGGCCATTTGTCGATAACGACTGCCCTGCCCTGCCGCGAGAATGATCGCGCCCACGTTCATGAGTCAGCCTTCGCCAGCGAAGGCTTCTTCTGGCTCAGCGCGACGTCGAGTTGGTGATCTTGACCATTGAGCTTCAGGGTAATCATGGGCACGCCCGCATAGTTCTGTGGTTATGGAGCAAATGCTTGCATCGTCTGGAGGCTGAGTTAACTCAACATTAACAAAAAAGCCCTGCAACCTAGGTAGGTGTGCAGGGCACTGGATTCAGCAGAGGAGCGTAGCTCAATACTGATTCGGCTCCATTTCCAGCTCGACATTGAAGCGTTCGGCGATGTCTTTCTGAATGCGCTGTGCCAGCTTGAGCAGCTCAAGCCCGGTGGCCGTGCCGTAGTTGACCAGCACCAGCGACTGCAACCGATGCACGCCGGCGTCGCCGTCACGAAAGCCCTTCCAGCCCGCCTGCTCGATCAACCAACCGGCCGCCAGTTTGACCCGACCGTCCGCTTGTGGATAACCGATCAGCCCCGGATGAGCAAGGCGGATATCGGCTGCCAATCCCGCCGACACCAATGGGTTCTTGAAGAAGCTGCCAGCATTGCCGAGCACTGCCGGGTCGGGGAGCTTCTCATTGCGAATGCTGCAAATCGCCTGACTGACATCGGTCGCGGTTGGATGATCAATGCCTTGCTCGGTCAGGCGCTGACGAACCGGCCCGTATTCCAGATGCAAATGCTCGACTCGGTCCAGAGCAAAACGTACTCGCAGGATCAGCCAGCGGCCGACTTGCTGCTTGAACAGACTGTCGCGGTAGGCAAAGTTGCACTCGGCCAGGGTGAAATCCCGCAGCTCGCCGGTCTGGCGGTCCAGCGCGGTCAAACCGGCGAACACGTCCTTGATCTCGACCCCATAGGCACCGATGTTCTGCATCGGCGCGGCACCGACCGTGCCGGGGATCAGGCTGAGGTTCTCAAGGCCCGACAGGCCCTGCGCCAGTGTCCACTGAACGAACGGATGCCAGCTTTCACCGGCCTCGGCCTCGATCACCACCTGACTGCCGTTGTCGCTCAATACTCGGATACCACGGGTGGCCATGCGCAGTACCAGCGCCGGGATGTCTGCGGTCAGCAACAGGTTGCTGCCACCACCGATTACCAACAGCGGCACGGCGTGCGCGGCCGAGTAAGCCAGTGCCTCGCGCACATCGGTATCGCTGTGGGCTTCGGCGAACAATTGCGCGCGAACGTCTACGCCAAAGCTGTTGAACGGCTTCAGCGAAACCTGCGATTGCAGGTGCAAAGTCATAAGCGTCCCTTCAATTCAATCACCAGCAAATCGCTGGCGCGCTCGATCAGGTCCAGCACCTGCTCGAAACCTTGATCGCCGTCGTAATAAGGATCCGGAACTTCATCCACGCTCGATTCATAGCGACGCAGAAACAAATCCAGCTCCGCCCTGCCCTTGGCCGGTTGCAATGCCTTGAGGTTGCGCAGGTTGCTCTGGTCCATGGCAAGAATCAGGTCATAGCTGGAGAAGTCGGCGCGTGTGACTTGTTGGGCACGCTGCGCGGACAGGTCATAACCACGGCGCAGGGCAGCAGCCTGACTGCGTTTGTCCGGCGCCTTGCCGACGTGCCAGTCACCGGTGCCGGCAGAAGCCACTTCGACCTGATCGGCCAAACCGGCTTCACGCAGTTTGTGCCGCAGTACACCTTCAGCCGTGGGTGAACGGCAGATGTTGCCCAGGCAGACGAACAGAACCCGCATCAGGCCTCCAGCAGGCGACGAACGCGCTCGAGGTCTTCTGCCGTGTCGACGCCCGGAGGTGGTGCAATCAGCGCATCGGCGACGTGAATTCGCACGCCGTGCCAGAGCGCACGCAGCTGCTCCAGGCTCTCGGTGTTTTCCAGCCAGCACGGGCCCCAGCTGACGAAGTCATGCAGGAACCCGGCGCGATAGGCATAGATGCCAATGTGCCGACGGTACGGTACACCGACTGGCAATTGCTCGCGGCTCTTGGCGAAATCGTCTCGCGCCCACGGCAAGGTCGCACGACTGAAAGTCAGCGCCAGGCCGTTCAGGTCGCTGACAACTTTGACCACGTTAGGATTGAACAGGGTTTCAACATCTTCGATCGGCTCGGCCAGGGTCGCCATACGCGCGTCGGTATGGGCCGCCAGGTTGGCTGCGACCTGATCGATCACGCTTGGTGGAATCAACGGCTCGTCGCCTTGCACGTTGACCACGATAGCGTCCGGCGCCAGACCCAGTTGGGTAGCGACTTCAGCCAGACGATCGGTGCCGGAGTTATGGTCCTCGCGGGTCATCACCACTTCAGCGCCAAATGCCTTGCAGGCCTCGACAATGCGCGCATCGTCAGTGGCGACCACCACCCGTTGCGCGCTGCTTTTGCTCGCCTGTTCCCAAACGTGCTGGATCATCGGCTTGCCGGCAATCATTTGCAGCGGCTTGCCCGGCAGACGGGTGGAAGCAAAACGCGACGGAATCACGACGGTGAAAGCAGTGCTCATTTATCCAGACGCTCTTCTGTCGTCAGGGTGCGCGCTTCGCTTTCGAGCATTACTGGAATGCCATCACGAATCGGATAAGCCAGACCGGCGCCTTTACTGATCAGCTCGGTTTTATCAGCGCTGAGCTTGAGCGGACCTTTGCAGATCGGGCAAGCGAGGATGTCGAGCAGTTTGGTGTCCATGAGCATTCCCTGGATAAAAGCGTTTTAAGGCAAAAGACGCGCGGGCAACAGCCGCATCAACTGCGTATCGAACCAGGCCACAAAGGCCGGTGATGGCGCAGCATCGACCGCCAGATACCACCAGTCAGCGGCCGCGAAGGGTCGGCATTTCACCGCATCCTTCTCGGTCATCACCAACGGCAGTGACGGCGTGAAATTCAAGGCCGCCGCGCTGTACTCGGCGTGGTCGGCAAAAGCATGTGCAACAGGCTGCCAGTGTAGCGTTTCAAGGGTGCTGAAGAAACGTTGCGGATTACCGATTCCGGCCACCGCGTGCAGGGCCTGGCCAGCGGGGAAATGCTCAAGCGAGCGGCGCTCGCCCGTCAGCAGGTTGACCAGCGCGGTCGGTTGCAGCTGGAAGGCAAAGCCGTCGTCTCGATCTGCCGTGGCGCCGTTGTAGAGCAGCGCATCAACACTTTGCAGGCGTTCGACCGGCTCACGCAGAGGGCCCGCCGGCAGGCAGCGTTTATTGCCGAGTCCGCGCGCGGCATCGATCAGCACCAGCTCAAGATCGCGTGCCAGACGGTAATGCTGCATGCCATCGTCAGACAGAATCAGATCCAGCGGTTCAGCGGCCAGCAGTGCCTGTACGGCGCGACTGCGATCCGGGTCAATCATCAACGACACGCCCGTGCGCTGAACGATCAACAGCGGTTCGTCGCCAGCGATGGCTGCGCTCTGCGCAGCTTCGACCCGCCAGGGCAATTGCGGCGGTTTGGCGCCATAACCACGACTGACCACGCCAACCCGCAGGCCGCTACGCTGACAATGTTCGATCATCCACAGAATCAACGGCGTCTTGCCGGTACCGCCGACAGTAATGTTACCGACCACGATCAGCGGCACCGGCGACTGGTAGATCTCACCCTCACCGGCCAGAAACCGTTCGCGCTTGGCCGTGACCACGCGCCGGTACAGCCATTCCAGTGGCTGCAATAGTTTCAGCGCCGGATGACCGGCGTACCAGGCGGCGAGCAAACGATCGGACATGGCCATCAGGGCGTCGGCGCCGCCTCGACGGTGGTCATGCGCAAATGCGTGAAACCCAGCTTGCCCGCGGCATCCATCGCGGTGATGACCGCCTGATGCTGGGTCTTGCCATCGGCGCTGATGGACAGCGGCAAATGGGTGTCGCCATTGGACTCTTTCGTCAAGGCGTCGATCAGGCTGGCCAGATCGTTCTTCGGCAACAACTGATTGTTGACCGAAAACACCCCCTCGGCGCTGATGGCGATGTCCAGTTGCTTGATCTGCTGGTCTTCGGCGGGCGATCCGCTGACGGCTTCCGGCAGGTCGACGCGCAGTTGGGTTTCACGGGTAAAGGTGGTGGTCACGACGAAAAACAGCAGCAGGACAAACACCACGTCGATCAGCGACACGAGGTTGATGTCCACGTTCTCCCGTTGCTTGCGGCGGAATTTCACGCTTTGTCCCCGGCCAGATCAACGTCACGGTCGCCCTGCACTACTTCAACCAGCTTGATGGCTTCCTGCTCCATACCCACGACGAGCTCATCGATGCGCCGTTGCAGAAACCGGTGGAAGAACACCGACGGGATACCGACGATCAGGCCCGAAGCCGTGGTGATCAAGGCTTTGGAAATACCGCCGGCCAGCACTGCGGCGTTGGTCGTCATGCCCGTGCCCATGAACGAACTGAAGATATCGATCATGCCCAACACCGTGCCCAGCAAACCCAGCAACGGCGCCATGGCGGCGATGGTGCCCAGCGCATTGATATAGCGCTCCAGCTCGTGGATCACCCGGGCAGCGGCCTCTTCGATGCACTCTTTCATGATCTCGCGACCATGTTTGGAGTTGGCCAGACCTGCCGCGAGGATCTCGCCCAGCGGCGAGTTGGCGCGCAGTTCCTTGAGTTTTTCTTTATTGAGTTGCTTGTCCTTGATCCAGACCCAGACCTGCCCGAGCAAGTGCTCCGGGGTTACACGGCTGGCCCGCAGGGTCCACAGACGCTCAGCGACGATGCCCAATGCAGCAATGGAACTCAGAATGATCGGCAGCATCATCCAGCCGCCGGATTTGACCAATTCCCACACAGTGACAGTCCCCTCGAAAAAGTGCGCCACTTTAACATACAGACTCGACATAGAGGCCCGGCACACCGCAGACCGTGTGTCGCATGGCGCGCCGCGCTGATGACTGGTGGTTATTGGCTGACGGACGGCAAATCGCGCCAGAAACGTAGTTGCTGGCGCAATGACTCGGGCGCCTCGAACGCCCCCAGACGAAAACGCAAGGCGCCTTGCTCGGCGCTGTCATACACCTGCATGCCCAACCGGCGATAACGCGCCATCACTTGAGGATGGGGATGGCCGAACGAATTGTCGTGCCCGCGAGAAATCAACACGGCCTTGGGTGCCAGCGCCGTGAGAAAGGCCATCGACGACGAACTGCGACTACCGTGATGCGGCGCCTGTAGCCAGTCGGTCGCGACCGCCAGCGGACTTTCCAGCAACGCTTGCTCGGCCCGAGCGTCAATGTCGCCGGTTAACAGCAGACGCTCGCCGTTGGCTTCGATCTGCAGGACACAGGATTTCTGGTTGCTTTCGCTCGCCTCGGACCATTGCCAAAGCGTAAAACTCACACCGTCCCACTCCCAGCGTTGACCGCTCTCACAGGCTTGCGCGTGCAACTCGGCCGGCAGCGCTTCAGGATCACCGCTGAGCACCTGCGTCACCGGCAATCCGTTTGAAACCGAGCGCGCACCACCGGCGTGATCGGCGTCGGCGTGACTGATCAGCATCACCTCCAGCTTGCGCACACCGAGCTTGCGCAACGACGGCAACACCACCCGCTCGCCCAGATCGTAATCACCGAAGCGCGGACCGGCGTCGTAGAGCAACGTGTGATGGCGAGTGCGGACCACTATGGCCAGGCCTTGCCCGACGTCCAGTTGCCAGACTTCGGCCATACCCTCGGGAACGATTCTGAGCGGTGGGAATACCATCAACAGCAACATCGGCCAGCCCAACAACCGCATGGGCAGGCCATTAGGCAGCAACAGTAGAAAAGCACCGAAAGCACTTATCCCCCAGACCCAGAGCGGAATCACCGGGGCAACCCATGCCGGTATCTGCCCGGCCACCAACGCCAGACCGCTGAACAGAACGTCGAGCAGGCCGCCGGCCAGCCACAACAGTCCCTCACCGACATAAGGCAGTGGCAGCAGCAAAGTCCCCAGCAAGGCCGGGGGCAACACCACCAGGCTGATCCAGGGCACCGCCACCAGATTGGTCAGCGGACCACTGAGACTGATCGGCAACCCCAGCATCAGCAGCAACGGACACAAACCTATCGCGATCAGCCATTGCGCGCGCGTCCAGGTTTGCCACCAGCGCCAGGCTCCCAGCCGGCCGCCGAAGGTGAAGACCAGCACCGCCACGGCCGTAAACGACAACCAGAACCCCGGCTGCAAACTCGCCAGCGGCTCAAGCAACAGCACCGCATTCAACGCCAACAGCAATGGCCACCAGGCACCCAGATGGCGGAACCGCAGGCGCCATAACAGCACCAGACCGATCATCACGCAGGCCCGGCGCACCGGCACCTCAAAACCGGCCAGCAGCCCATAACCGAGCGCCGCCGCGAATGCCATGCCGCAGGCCCACGGCAGCCAGGGCAAACGTTGCGGCCACAGGCCATAACGCGCCAACCCGGCAATCAGCAGATAAACCATCCCGGCCAGCAAACCAATGTGCTGCCCGGAAATCACCAACAAATGGACGGTGCCGGTGTCTTGCAACACACGCCAGTCTTCGCTGCTCAGCCCGGATCCATCGCCCAGCACCAGCGCCGCCAACGCCCCCGAGCGGCCCTGAGCATCGACCGCCAGCAAGCGCTGGCGAACACTGTCCCGCCAGGCCCACTGCGCAGGTCTGAGCAACTGTCCGTCCTTGACGCTTCCCGTGGCGCCGATGCGTTGCGCCAATAGCCAGGCGTCGTAATCAAAGGCCTGCGGATTGAGCAAACCCGTGGGGCGCTTCAATTTCACCGCCAGTCGCCAGCGCTCGCCACTGTTGACAGCAGGCCCGTCATACCAGGCCAACCGCATCAACTTCGGCAATTTTGTACGCCGCGACTCGCCGTCGGCCAACTCGAAACGCGCCACACCTTGCGTATTCTGCGGTAAACCGACGACTCGCCCTTCGACCCAGCGGGTTTGTCCGTCGAGGCCCGATGCCAAACGATCATCCAGCGCCCAGTGCGCACTTATGCAAGCCCAACTGAAGCCGAACAGAAAAAACGCCAGTGGATACGTACGAAACGGCAACAGCATCAATGCCAGTACGGGTAGCAACAGCAGTAACCCGACCGGTGGCAGCACCGGTAAAAAGCGCAAGGCCAACAGACCAAGCGCAAGCGCCAACATCCCTGTGCGCATAAGTCCTTCCTTGAGAGTCCCTCCTCTTGGATTAGCCGGGTTACGAAAGATCGCGTTTATTAATTGTCACAAAGTCTGAACTGGCGCTCAGTAGAATCCGGGCATACTTGCCGCTTGAACTGACCGAGAAGCCTTATGCCCCGGCGCTTATTCAAACGTTACATGCCAGACCCGACCAGCATCCGGGAACACAAATCCTTACGCTTTCTCGGCACCCTGCTGCACGACCCGAACCTCTGGCACCTCAATCGGCATTCGGTTGCGCGCGCCATGGCCATCGGAGTGTTCGCCGCATTTCTACCGATTCCATTGCAGATGCTGGTGGCCGCAATGCTCGCCATTTGGGTGCGAGGCAATATTCCGATCGCGGTGAGTCTGGTCTGGCTGACCAACCCGATCACCATGCCCGTGGTGTTTTACTGCACCTATCAGACTGGCGCCTGGCTGATGGATGTGCCCGCCCGTAGCCTGCCGGATGAGCTGACCTGGGAATGGATCAGCGGTGAGTTGTCGACTCTTTGGCAACCGTTTCTGCTGGGCTCGGTGGTGGTTGGCCTGGTGTTCGGCGCGCTGGCCTACTGCCTGACCATGACCTACTGGCGCTGGTGGGTCAGCCGGCAATGGAAGCGGCGCAAGCAAAGCCGGATGTAGAAACGCAAAAACGGCACCTTTGGGGGATGCCGGTCAGTTATGGCGCAGAACCTGTGGGAGCGGGCTTGCTCGCGAAAGCGGTCTGACAGTCAACATCAACGGTGAATGTCGGTCCGTATTCGCGAGCAAGCCCGCTCCCACAAGGATCGAGTTTGCCGAAAGTTATGTACGCATCCCGCGTCCGCTGACCAGCAACCGCGCGCAACCGATATACAACACCACTGTCGCCACCAACATGAAGGTAATGGCGATGCTGATCTTGATGTCGGAGACGCCGAGGATGCCGTAACGGAAAGCGTTGACCATGTGCAGTACCGGGTTGGCCAGTGACACGGTCTGCCAGAACGGTGGCAGCAGGCTGATCGAGTAGAACACCCCGCCCAGGTAGGTCAACGGTGTCAGCACGAACGTCGGGATAATCGAAATGTCGTCGAAGTTGCGCGCAAACACTGCGTTGATGAAGCCCAGCAGCGAGAAAATCGTTGCGGTCAGCAACACCACCAGCAGGGTAATTCCCAAATGGTGCACTTGCAGGTGAGTGAAGAACAGCGAAAGCAGCGTCACGATCACGCCCACCGCCAGACCGCGCAGCACCCCGCCCACGGTGTAACCGATCAGAATGGTGTGCGGCGAAACCGGTGAAACCATCAGCTCCTCGATGGAGCGCTGGAATTTGCTGCCGAAGAAGCTCGAGACCACGTTGCCGTAGGCGTTGGTGATCACCGACATCATGATCAGACCCGGCACGATGTATTCCATATAGGTGAAGCCGCCCATATCACCGATTTGCCGGCCGATCAGATTGCCGAAGATCACGAAGTACAGAACCATGGTGATGGCCGGCGGCAGCAGCGTTTGCGGCCAGATCCGGGTAAAGCGCCGGACCTCACGATAAACGATGGTATTGAGCGCGACGAGGTTGGGTTTCAGTTCGGAACTCATACGGCCACCTTCGCCAGATTTTTCTCCACCAGAGACACGAACAGCTCCTCGAGGCGATTGGTTTTGTTGCGCAGGCTCAGCACCTCAATGTTCTGCATGGCCAACTGACTGAACAACGCGGTGATGCCAACGGCCTTGTCGACCTGGACTTCCAGGGTGTGGCTGTCGAGCAGGCGGTTCGGATAGCCGATCAGTTGCGGCGCTACCGTCATGTCGTTCTTCAGGTCCAGCAGGAACGTCTCGACATGCAGTTGGCTGAGCAGGTTACGCATGCTGGTGTTTTCAACAATCGTGCCGTGGTCGATGATGCCGATGTTGCGGCACAACTGCTCAGCCTCTTCCAGGTAATGCGTGGTGAGGATGATGGTGATGCCTTTCTGGTTCAGCTCGGTGAGGAAGGTCCACATCGAGCGACGCAGTTCGATGTCCACGCCGGCAGTCGGTTCGTCGAGGATCAACAGACGCGGTTCATGCACCAACGCACGCGCGATCATCAGACGACGCTTCATGCCACCCGACAGTGAACGCGACGGCACATCGCGCTTGTCCCACAGGCCGAGCTGGGTCAGGTATTGCTCGGCGCGTTCCTTGGCGACTTTGGGCGGGATACCGTAGTAACCGGCTTGAGTCACGACAATGTCGAAGGTCTTTTCAAACTGGTTGAAATTGAATTCCTGCGGTACCACACCGATACAGCGCTTGAGCGCGGCAGGGTTGCGGTCCAGGTCATGGCCAAAGATATTCACCGTTCCGCTGGTCTTGTTCACCAGGGTCGAGAGAATGCCGATGGTTGTGGATTTGCCCGCACCGTTTGGGCCGAGCAAGGCGAAAAAGTCACCTTCGGCGACATCCAGATCGATACCACTCAAGGCCTGGAAACCGTTGCCGTAGGTTTTGGTTAGCTGCCGGATGGACAGAGCAGAACTCATATCGGATTTACGCACCAAGAAGGGAAGTCAGGAATAAATAAGGGCGGGCGGCGAGCAATGCAACCACGGCGCAAGAACGCAATGGTGCTTGGCGACGCCGCACAAGTACAGTCAAGTGTGTTGATAGTCAGTATTAAGTCAACGCGGTCATGACCGCTTTTTGATAGGCCGGACGTTGCTTGAGACGCGCATACCAGGCTTCCAGATGGCGCATCGGCGCTCGCTCGATGGGCATCTCGAACCAGGCATAGATGAAGCTGCCCAGAGGAATATCGCCCACGCCGATCTCGTCGCCGGACAAATACGGCTTCTGCGCCAATGCCTGATCGACCATCGAGAGCAATTGTTCGCAGGTTTTTTGCGCCGCGTTGATCGCGACCCAATCCTGCTGATCTGCCGGGGTGCGCAACACGCCCCAGAACACATGACGGAAAGGTTCGGCAAAGGACGAAGTGGTCCAGTCCATCCACTTTTCAGCGCTCGCCCGGGCCTGCACATCGGCCAGGTACCAGTTCGAATCAGCGGCGTGACGGGCAACCAGGTAACGCACGATGGTATTGGACTCCCACAGCACAAAACCGTCGTCTTCGATCACCGGGATGCGGCCATTGGGGTTCATCGCCCGGTATTGCGGCGTGTCGACCACACCAAAAGCACCGCCCGCATCCTGCGTTTCGTAAGTCAGCCCGAGTTCCTCGGCGCACCACAGTGCCTTTCTGACATTCGACGAATTTTTCCGACCCCAGATCTTCAGCATGACCGCTCCTCAATGGATGAATTAGGGGGCGTTCTCAATTAGTTTCCACACCGCGGCGGGGAAACTAATTGAGAACGCCCCCTAGGGCAGTCTACGCCGGATCAGGTGTGACTCAAATCGCTCTGCATGTCACCGAGCACTACCGGCGACTGATCGTTGAATAGATGTGGGTAGAGTTTTTCCAGGTACTCGAAGAAGAGCGCTTCGGGTACATCGGCGAACTGGCCGTGATCGACCAGGTACTCCATCGACTGCTGTCCCTGACGATTGAACGGGTGGAACACGCTGTCGTTAATCCCGTCGAACTCCAGCGCCGGCACATCGAACAGCTCACAGAGTTTTTGGTTGAACGCCGGCGTGGCCTTGACCCAGCGGCCTTGCAAATACAGCTCGGTGTAACCGTGCATGGCGAACACGTCGCTCTTGAGCAACTCGATCAAGCGCGGGGTCGACAGGTGATTGCGCACATCCGCCAAGCCGATCCGCGCTGCAATTCCACAGTGCCGCGCACAACCGGCCAGCAATGTGGCTTTGGGCACGCAGTAGCTTTCGCCAGTGACCAGCGCATAGCTGCCGCACAAGGTCGCGGGATCGCGGCTGAAGGTATACGGGTTGTAGCGCACCGCTTCACGCACGGCGTAGTACAGACTCACCGCCTGCTCGATCGGATCACGGCTGTTGCCGCGATGCCGTTCCGCGAACTCCACCACCGCAGAGTGGTCACTATCGATGAAGCGGCCGGGACTCAGATACTCGTGCATGAGAAAAAATCTCCTGGGGAAGCCACGAGTCTAGCGACAGACCTAGCACAGAGATAACGACGTTTCGGCCAAACATCAGCGTTTGTCGCACGCTCAGCGAAGCTTTTTACCGCGTTCGTCAGCGCTACCACCCACGAAATTCACCCCTGTTTCCCACGTTTTCAAACACATCGCTCTGACCACCCTGTTTTGCAGATGCCGTCTAAGCTCTGAAGGTGGTTTTGACCCTGGCTTCACGGAGGATTGAATATGCTGCTGTTGTGGATACTGGTTCTGGTGGTCGGGATTGCCTGGCTGGCTCACCGCCGCATCGCGCCCCTGCCCGTCCTGGGTATCGTGGCTGTCTACCTGCTGGCGATGGGTGCCTTCAGCCATGCACGAGGCTGGCTGTTGCTGATTTTCTGGATCGTGCTGGCCGCCGTCGCCGCTCCCCTGCTGCTGCCCGAGCTGCGACGCAAATATTTTAGTGCCACGTTGTTCAACTGGTTTCAAAAAGCCCTGCCACCGATGTCGCAAACCGAACGCGACGCCATCGATGCCGGCACCGTCTGGTGGGATGGCGAGCTGTTCAGCGGGCGTCCGGACTGGAACAAACTGCTGTCCTATCCCAAAGCGCAGTTGAGCGAAGAAGAACAGGCGTTCATCGATGGCCCGACCGAAGAGCTCTGTGCCATGGTCAGCGACTGGCAGATCGGCCAGACGATGGACCTGCCGGCCGAGGCGTGGACGCATATCAAGCAG
The DNA here is from genome assembly GCF_044743155.1 of Pseudomonas sp. NPDC087697. Lineage (NCBI taxonomy): Bacteria > Pseudomonadati > Pseudomonadota > Gammaproteobacteria > Pseudomonadales > Pseudomonadaceae > Pseudomonas > Pseudomonas sp. NPDC087697. Next base: position 19,231 of record NZ_JBIUVW010000046.1, read on the forward strand.
AATGGCTTTTTTGCCCTGATCATTCCCAAGGAATTCGGTGGCAAGGGCTTTTCCGCCTACGCCCACTCGCAAGTGGCCATGAAACTCGCCACCCGCAGCGGCGACCTGGCCTCAACCGTGATGGTGCCCAACTCCCTCGGCCCGGCCGAACTGTTGCTGCATTACGGCACCGATGAACAACGCAACCATTACCTGCCACGCCTGGCGCGTGGTGACGATATCCCTTGCTTCGCGCTAACCGGTCCGCTGGCCGGCTCCGATGCGGGCGCCATGCCCGATACCGGAGTGATCTGCAAAGGTGAATGGGAAGGCCAGGAAACCCTGGGTCTTCGGCTGAACTGGGAAAAGCGCTACATCACCCTGGGCCCGGTCGCTACCCTGCTCGGCCTGGCGTTCAAGGCTTATGACCCGGACCATCTGCTGGGTGACGAGGAAGACCTTGGCATCAGCCTCGCGTTGATTCCTACCGACACCGCCGGGGTCGAAATCGGCCGACGCCACCTGCCCCTCGGCTCCGCGTTCATGAACGGCCCGAACTCCGGCAAGGACGTATTCGTGCCGTTGGAATTCCTCATCGGCGGCCAGGAAATGCTCGGCAAAGGCTGGATGATGCTGATGAATTGCCTGTCGGTCGGGCGTTCGATTTCGCTGCCGGCAGTCGGCACCGGCGCGGCCAAGTTCACCAGTCTGGTGACCGGCCAGTACGCTCAGGTTCGCGAACAATTCAACGTACCGCTATCTGCCTTCGAAGGGATTCAGGAAGCCATGGCGCGTATCGGCGGCAACGCCTGGATGATGGACGCCGCGCGGATGCTCACCGCCAACGCGGTGGATCTTGGCGAGAAGCCTTCGGTGCTTTCGGCGATTCTCAAGTATCACCTCACCGAACGTGGTCGCGAGTGCATCAGCCACGCCATGGACGTGCATGGCGGCAAGGCGATCATCATGGGGCCCAACAATTACCTCGGGCGCAGCTGGCAAGGCGCACCGATCTTCATCACGGTGGAAGGCGCGAACATCCTTTCGCGCAACCTGATGATCTTTGGTCAAGGCGCGATCCGCTGCCATCCGTTTGTGCTCAAGGAAATGGCCCTCGCCGGCCGTGAAGACAAGGACCAGGCACTGAAGGAGTTCGACGGCCTGCTGCTCAAGCACATCGGTTTCGCCGTGAGCAACGCCGCCAGTACTTTGGTGCTGAACCTCGGCCTGGGGCATTTCGAACACGTCCCGGGGGACAAACTCAGCCAGGGCTACTTCCGCGCCCTCAACCGTCAGGCCGCGGCATTCGCCCTGCTCGCTGACCTGAGCATGATGCTGCTGGGTGGTGAACTGAAACGTCGCGAACGTCTGTCGGCCCGACTGGGCGATGTACTGAGCAACCTGTACCTGGCCTCCGCCGCCCTCAAGCGCTACCACGACCTCGATTCGCCGGAGCACATGGCGCCGCTGTTCACCTGGGCCATGGAAGAGAGTCTTGGCCAGTCGGAACGGGCGCTGGATGAACTACTGAGCAACTTCCCGAGCAAGGTGCTGGGTTGCCTGTTGCGGGTGATCGTGTTCCCGTTCGGTCGTCGTCACAAAGGGCCGACGGACAAACTCGGTGCCGAGGTGGCTGCGGTCATTGGCCGCGCCAAAGGCGACCCGACGCTGGAAGAGTTGCTGGATGGTTGCTACCGTCCGCAATCGGTCGAGGACCCGGTCGGCGCCCTGCAACATGCCTGCGACCTGCTGAGCGCCGCACAACCGTTGCAGAAAAAAATGCACATCGCACTCAAGAGTGGGCAGTTCAAACCCGCCGCAGGGGAGCACGTCATCGACGCCGCCCTGGAGGCCGGTGTACTGCAAGCAGCAGAAGCGCATACTTTGCATGAGGCCGAAGTCGCGCGGCGCAAAGTGATCGATGTCGATGATTTTTCCAAGGAGCAGCTTGAGCTGGCTGAGGGCAAGACCCGCTAACGCGGCTGCTCGTCCAGCGGGTCAATGATGAAAAGCGGGCGCGGGAGCTATATACTCCGGCGCCCGTTTTGCTTTAGTTCTAGAGGACTCCCGTTATGCTCGACCAAATTCTCGTCCAGCTCGACCTCCTGCGCAGTATCCTGGTCGCTGTCGGTGAAGCCGAGCAGGTTCCAGACGAAAGCCATGCCTTGTTCCTGGAGCGCTTCGACGAACTGCGTGCGTCGCTGCCAATCGATCCGATCGAAAGCCAATACCTGGGTCAGGACATTCTTTGTCAGGTCATCGCCCGTTATCCGCAAATTGCCCATCTGGTTCCACGCGACCTGCTGTGGTACTTCGCTGGCGACTGCCTGCATTACATGCCTGATGACGAAATCGACCTGTATCAAGCCCTGGAAGAGCGTCGCTTCGAAGCCGAACAGAATGACGAACCGTTCGACTGGAACCAGGAAAAACAACTACTGGCACTGTCGAATCAGGACAGCAAGCACTGATCCCTGATCAGAAATGCAAAAGGCCCGCATGGTTAACCATGCGGGCCGTTTTTTTATAGGAAAGATCAAAGGATCGCAGCCTTCAAATAATCAAAGCATCAATTTCAATAGGGAATGAAATATGACACTTCGCCTCTTCTTCCATAGCGATGACCTCAGTGCCAATGTGGAAGTCCTCACGTGCACGCCCTGTGAAACCGAGTTCGCCGTGGTCCTGCGCGCCACGCTGTTTCATCCCCAGGGCGGTGGTCAGCCGTGTGATACCGGCTGGATTGGCCAAAGCCAGGTCACGCGAGTCGTGCAGGAGCAGGATCGTATCGTGCACTACGTCGACCAACCGGTAAGCCCGGGCATGACCTCAATCAAGATCGACGAACAACGCCGTCAACTTAATACCCGCCTGCATTCGGCCGGCCATTTGATCGGGCACTTCCTCGAAACCAAAGGCTGGACACCGATCAAGGCCCATCATTGGCCGGGCGAAGGCAAGGTCACCTTCACACCCGGTGAAACTCCCCAGGAACTGGAAGCCGAAACGATCCAGCAAGCCCTCGCCCAGTGGATCGCCAACAATCTGCCACGCCTGACTTCGCTGCGCGAAGGTTCGCGTGAAATCGGCTTCGGTGAACTGCCCGCCTACGGCTGCGGCGGTACCCATGTAAGGCGCCTACAGGAATTAGGCACAGTCACTATCGCAGCCCTTTCGCAGAAGAAGGGCACGCTTTCGGTCCGCTACGAGGTGGGCTGAATCATTCGGCGATGCTGATCGACACCGAAGCACCATTGGACGTGTTGCATGAAGCCGATGCCTATCGCATCCGCACCGCGACCCAACTACTGGAGAGTCTGGCGCTTAGCGAGGGCGTTTACAGTGAATTGTCGCGGGTGATGGTGACGTCGTTGGGCGACGATTACAGGTACAGGCTTCGATGTAAAAAACAGACGATCTTATTCGGATCGCCCGTTTTTTTTAAATGTACCGACTGAGTGGCACTTATGATCGCTCCCACGCTCTGGTCTGCACCCCAAAGCCCCCAGGCAAAACTCGGCCTTGAGCGACTAATCCGTCGCTCAAGGCCCAGACTGCCCGGCGCTGGCTACTTCAGATTGCCGCTGAGGAACTGCTGCAAACGCTCGCTCTTCGGAGAGCCCAGCACGTCTTCAGGCGCGCCCTCTTCCTCCACTCGCCCCTGATGCAGAAACAGCACCTGATTCGACACTTTGCGGGCGAAGCTCATTTCGTGGGTCACCATGATCATGGTCCGGCCTTCTTCGGCCAGGCCCTGGATCACCTTGAGCACTTCGCCCACCAGTTCCGGGTCCAGCGCCGAGGTCGGTTCATCGAACAACATGACTTCCGGTTCCATGGCCAGTGCGCGGGCAATCGCGACACGCTGTTGCTGACCGCCCGACAGGAACGCCGGGTATTGATCCGCCACACGGGCCGGCAGGCCGACCTTGTCCAGATAACGTCGGGCGCGATCTTCCGCGTCCTTCTTGCCGACACCCAGCACCCGGCGCGGGGCCATGGTGATGTTTTCCAGCACGGTCATGTGACCCCACAGGTTGAAGTGCTGGAACACCATCGCCAGGCGAGTGCGCAGACGTTGCAGTTCGGCATCGTCGGCCACGCGCATGCCGTGGTGATCCTTGACCATACGAATCTGCTTGCCGTCCAGGCTCATGGCGCCGTCGTTGGGTGTTTCGAGAAAGTTGATGCAGCGCAAAAAGGTACTTTTGCCCGAGCCGCTGGCGCCGATCAGGCTGATCACGTCACCGGTTTTGGCCTTCAGGGAAACGCCCTTGAGCACTTCGTGGCTACCGTAACTTTTGTGTAGTTCTTCAACAGTCAATTTGTACATGTGCGCAAGCATCCTCAAAGGGAAAATGGATCGCCGCTGCGTAGACGTCGCAAACGGCGATGAAACCCGCGGCCTGATGAGCGGCCGTTGAAGCACTAAGTCCTAATGAGCCGGGCCAAGAAAGGCCAGCCAACGACGTTCGGCGATGCGGAACAGACCGACCAGCGCAAAGGTGACGGTCAGGTAGATCAACGCGGTGATGCCGAACGATTGAAAAGTCAAAAAGGTCGCCGAGTTGGCGTCGCGAGCGACTTTCAAAATGTCCGGGACGGTGGCGGTGAAGGCCACGGTGGTCGAGTGCAGCATCAGGATCACTTCGTTGCTGTAATACGGCAGCGAGCGGCGCAATGCCGACGGCATGATCACGTAGGCATAGAGCTTCCAGCCCGTCAGACCATAGGCCTTCGCGGCTTCGACTTCGCCGTGGGCCATGCTGCGAATCGCCCCGGCGAAAATCTCCGTGGTGTAAGCGCAGGTGTTCAGGGCAAAGGCGAGGATGGTGCAGTTCATCGCATCGCGAAAGAACGCATCGAGCACCGGCTGCGCGCGGACCGCGGCCAGGCTGTAGATCCCGGTGTAGCAAATCAGCAACTGGATATACAGCGGCGTGCCACGAAACAGGTAGGTGTAGAACTGCACCGGCCAGCGCACGTAGAGTTTGTTGGAAACCCGGGCAATCGACAGTGGAATCGATACCACAAAACCGATGAAGATCGAGGCGCTGAGCAACCACAGGGTCATGGCCAGGCCGGTGATGTGGTAGCCGTCGCTATAGAGGAAGGGCTTCCAGTAGTCCTGCAATAGTTCAATCATCGTACAGCCTCCCGGGAACCTGCCGCGTAATGCCGTTCGAGCCAGCGCAGGACATAGTTCGACGCGCTGGTAATCACCAGGTAGATCAGCGCTGCCAACACCAGAAAAAAGAACAGTTGATAGGAGCTTTTACCGGCGTCCTGAGCGGCCTTTACCAGGTCAGCCAGGCCGATGATCGACACCAGCGCCGTGGCCTTGAGGATCACCATCCAGTTATTGCCGATACCTGGCAGGGCGAAACGCATCATCTGCGGGAATACCACGAAGCGAAAACGCTGAGCGCGGCTCAAGCCGTAGGCGGTGGCCGCTTCCATCTGCCCACGGGGCACAGCGAGGATCGCGCCGCGAAAGGTTTCGGTGAAATAGGCACCGTAGATAAAGCCCAGGGTGATGATCCCCGCACCGAACGGATTGATCTCAATGTATTCCCAGCCCAGCGCCTCGGTGAAACTGGTCAACCAGGTTTGCAGGCTGTAGAAAATCAGCAGCATCAGCACCAGGTCCGGTACACCGCGAATCAGCGTGGTGTAAAGCTGGGCCGGAATCCGTAGCAGTTTGACGCTGGAGAGTTTGGCACTGGCGCCGAGCAAGCCGAGCAGAACACTCAACAACAGCGACAGAGTCGATAACTTGACGGTCATCCAGGTGCCTTCCAGCAACAGAGGGCCGAACCCCTTCAAGCTGAACGCGGAGAGCCCGAGTGTCTGTAAAAGTATTTCGAACATAATTCAGAGACCTATAGCGATAAAAAAGCGCCCATCCTGAGGACGGGCGCCGGGGCATTACTTGCCGCTGTAGAGATTCAAATCACCAAAGTGTTTCTTCTGGATCAAGTCGTAGGTGCCGTCATCGTGTACCGCCTTGAGGCCTTTATCGATGAACGCCTTGAGTTCTGTGTTGCCTTTGGCGATACCCACCGCCGTTTTGGCTGGCAGCAGAGGATCGTCGATCGGCTTGCTGACATCGTAGTCGGCGCCTTGTGGCGACTTCAGGAAGCCCAGTTTGGCTTGCAGCATATCCTGCACCGAAGCGTCGAGGCGACCGGAAGTCAGGTCGGCATAGACCTGGTCCTGGTTGGCGTAAGCCTTGGTTTCTACCCCGGCCTTGTCCAGTACAGCCTTGGCGTAGGCTTCCTGAATGGTGCCTTGCTCGTAGCCGACTTTTTTACCCTTGAGCGAGGCCACGTCAGAAACGCCAGAGCCCTTTTTGTAGACCAGAGCGGTCGGGCCGGAGAACAGCTCGCTGGAGAAGTCGATGACTTTTTCGCGGGCTTCGGTGACGGTCATGGAAGAGATCACGCCGTCGAACTTGTTGGCCTTCAAGCCTGGAATCGTGCCGTCGAAATCGCTCTCGACCCATTTGCACTTGACCTTCAGCTCGGCGCAGATCGCGTTGCCCAGATCGATATCGAACCCCGTCAGGCTGCCGTCAGCCGCTTTGGATTCGAACGGTGCGTACGACGGATCAACACCAAAACGCAGCTCTTTGTACTCTTTAGCCGTGGCTACGCCTGCGGCCATGCACAAGGTCAAAGCAGAAAGGGTCAGCAATGTTCTTTTCATTATTATCAATTCCTAAAACCACTATGGGCGCTTGCGGCGCATGGGTGCTGTTACTGGAATGCGTGCAACGCTGTGAACCTGAACCAAAACCTCAAAGCAGTGCTGCGCGTCAACGCCTCTTGGAGGCTCCTACGCACACACACTTACTTGTACATACAAGCATATGCAATCAACCAGCCAACTCGCTGAACGGGAGCTGAAGAAACCCTTTAAAGCAACAGGAAGGGCTCTGGAACGGGGCTTCAGCAATGCCCCGTAAATTCTCGAGGGTTGTCGAGCCGCGCTCGCGACTGTTACCTGAGCCGCGCTTTGCGCCGTGTTGGTGCATCCGGTAACAATTTGAATGGGGGTATTACGTGTGGAAATACCCCGTCGTGGGGCCGCCTCGCGGGTTGAGTGCACGATTCGAAAAACAGCAACGCGCCCACATTTGCACTGAAGTTTTTCTTCTAAATCATGGCGCTTTGCCTTGGTTGAACTACCTTCAAACAAGAACAAAGGCATACCGGCTTGAGTTGTCGACGTTTTGTTCAGCGATCAGATAGCGGATTGGCACAAGGAGTTACCTCACTATGATCCTGGCTGGCGTTTTCCTGCTTTGTGCCCTGATTGCCAGTTACTTTTGGGGGAAACCACGTCGGCTGACAGTGCTGTTTATAGACACTGTTGCTGTCGAGCCTGTGCCTATCGCTCTGGTCGGTAGCCTGTCCGAGCCAGACAAGGTTGGCAAAAAAACCTCGCGTGTCCTGAGCTCAGCTATCTGGAGCACTAACGACAGTTTTAGCGTAGGTCGCTCGCTGGTCAGTCACCAGCGTATTGCGCCTGCTCGCGCGCAGCACCAAGGAATATTGTCGGGGCCATTAATGGTTAGTGGTCTGGCGAAGTGGAGGGCCGGCCCGGGCCCCTTGAAGCGATCCAAGGTAACCAGGTTGGCCCTCAGATGGCCTATTCAGCGAGGATGCACTTAATGAGCTATCGAACCGTGCCCGCTTTCAAACGAATTATCCATGGCCTGTTGTGGATGGGCCTTGGAGTGGACGCGGCTCAGGCCGCGGCAAACAATTGCTCGCAATTGGCAAGCCTGCCCGCCGTGTTCGAGGTCGGTCAGGGACTTCAGGATGAGTTGCGCATGCCAGTGCCGATCAAGCAGTTGGCAGTGGGCGACCCGAAAGTTGCCGACGTGCAAACCAGTAGCAGCAACTCCTTCATACTCACGGGTATAGCTCCCGGAGCCACCAGCCTGATGGTCTGGACCGCCTGTTCGCCGACGCCGCGCCAAAGCATGGTGTTCGTCAAGGGCAAGGCCACCGCAGCGCTGACCAGCGTGTCGACGGTGCCTTCTGAAGACCCGCTGCTGCCGAGCCAGGTGCAAACCGATATTCGCTTCGTCGAAGTCAGCCGCACCAAATTGAAAGAGGCCAGCACGTCGATCTTCGGCAAAAGCGGCAATTTTCTGTTCGGCTCGCCGGGCTCTGTGCCCGGGGTGACTGTGACCCCCGGCCACATTGGTAGTCTGGCGCCAAACATCCCGCTGAATAACGGCACTTTCAATATCGGCTTTGGCGGCGGTAATGTGCTGACGATGATCAATGCGCTGGAAGGCAGTGGCTTTGCCTACACCCTGGCGCGGCCGAGCCTGGTGGCACTCAGCGGACAGAGTGCGAGCTTCCTGGCCGGTGGTGAAGTGCCGATTCCGGTGCCCAGTTCAAGCAGCAACAACTTCTCCATCGAGTACAAGGAGTTCGGTGTCCGCCTGACCCTGAGCCCAACCATCGTAGGGAAAAATCGCATAACCCTGAAAGTAGCACCAGAGGTTAGCGAGCTGGATTTCACCAACGCCGTGCAGATCGCCGGCACCGTAGTCCCGGCGCTGACCGTGCGACGTACCGACACCAGCATTTCCCTGGCCGATGGCGAAAGCTTTGTCATCAGCGGCCTGATCAGCAACAAAAACAGCTCCCAGGTGAACAAGTTTCCGGGGTTGGGCGATATCCCGATTCTCGGCGCGTTCTTCCGCAATAACACCATCAACCGTGAAGAGCGCGAACTGTTGATGATCGTCACCCCGCACCTGGTTCAACCGCTGGCAGCCAACGCACAACTACCGTCATTACCGGGTGAGCAACTGCGTAATTACGACCCGAACTTCTACCGCATGTACTTCCTCGACAGCGGCGACTTCGACAGTCGCATGGGACTCTCGCAATGAGCCCGAGCCTGAACCAGAGCTGTCTCGCCATCACCCGTAACGACGGTGACCTTGAGCGCGTCCCCGGCCGGATTGGTTGCCATTGGCCAGGCGTTCAACGTGTTGTAGCCAGAGGACACTCAATGAAAGCGCTCATTGCAATAGCGGCGACAATGATGCTCGCAGGTTGTGCCACAAATGGCCTGTCTTCGCGACCGAGTAGCTGCGCGAGTCCAGGTTCGGATCAGCAGTTGTCCCTGAATCTGGCCGACGACATGACCAGCGATGGCCGTTTGTATGCCAGCCTGGCGAATCTGGAAGGGTTGCCTGAGGATCTGCCCCAGGTTCGCCTGCGCAAGGCTCGAGTCCTGCGCCTGCTGGGTCGTAACGACGCAGAGCCGCTGTATAAGAGCCTGCTCGGCACTTGTCTGGCCGCTGAAGGTGAGCATGGTCTGGGCCAGTTGGCCGCCGCCAGAAATGATAACGCGGCCGCCGTGGATCACCTTGAGCGTGCAATGAGGATGGCCCCCACCGACGATAAAATCCGTAATGACCTGGGGGTCGTCTACCTCAATCAGCGTCGGATTAATGAAGCACGCTTTCAGTTTCTGACCGCCATGGAGCTCAAGCAGTCCGACTCACTGGCGGCACTCAATTTGGTGACACTGCTGATCTATCAGGATAACTGGAAGCAGGCTGCCGAACTCGCGAACCGCGCCAGCCTGAGCCCCAAGCAAGTCAGCGACGCTCAAGCTCGCGCGGAAAGACTCAAGGCCCCCGCTAAAAAAGTGGTGGCGTCCGAGGGAAATCGCATGACAGAGGTAGTTGATGCCTCCCCCAGTGCGACCAAGTAGAAACTACGAGGAGTCGAGATGAATACCAAGAGGCTGTTGATAGTGTGCATGGCTTGCCTGTCCACGACCGCCTGGGCGATTGAGCCGGGCCCCTCTTCGGTGCCGCAACAAGGCACGGAGCAATGGTTGCAACTACAGATTCGCGGCGTAGTTGCCTCCCCTAAACTGCAAACCGTCTCGTCCACCGAACGTGACCTGTCCATGCAACGCTGGCTGAATAGCTTCACCTACCCGATTCCTGAACGTTATGAGCAAAAGGTATCGGGAAGTATGAGCACCAGCAGCAAATAAGATACATCAGTGGGTAATCAGCCTCTGGCGTAGTCCAGAGTTACCTGGCTAGAACGCTGGGGCCAATAACGTGCGTGGATAAAAGGGTAAAAGTGGATCAGGCGCCGGCCTGACCCACATAAGACTTGCTCCACCATGTGCTCCGAAAGCAGCGCCATCCTGCTCCACAGCAAACTACTCCCGCTTATCTCATGGACTCCCGAATGCTTTGAGCACCCCGAGCATGGCCGGCCCAATGGCGACCAGAAAGAAGCTCGGCCACAGACAAAAAATCAGTGGGAATATCAGTTTGGTACCGATTTTCGCCCCCATCTCTTCAGCTGCCTGCGTACGCCGGTCACGGAATTCATCGGCATAAATGCGCAGGGTATCGGCCACGCTGGTACCAAAGCGGATACTCTGCGCCAACAGGCTGACCAACCCTTGCAGATCTTCCAGCCCGGTGCGCACGGCCAGCTGCTTCAGCGCCTCGGTACTGGTAATACCGGCGCGTATTTGCGCATTGACCAACGCCAACTCCTCAGCCAGCTCAATCTGACTGACCGCCATCTCCTCAGCCACCCGTTCTATGGTCGTGGGCAAGGCCAGCCCCGACTCCACACAGACCACCATCAAATCCAGGGCATCCGGAAACGCGGCACGCAGCCGGGCCTGGCGCATCTGCTTGCGCTTGCCGACATACAGCGCTGGCAGCAGCCAACCGACAGCGACCGCCATGATCACCAGCAGCAGGCCCACAACTAGAGAAAGCCTGGGAATCAGCGGCAACACCAGCAGCGCAATGCCGACCAATATCAAAGGCAACAGCAAACGCACCGCCCAGTACATCTGCACCGCCGAAGACGAGCGGTACCCCGCATGCATCAACAAGAGCTGGGTTGCGGACGTCTGAGCCGCGTCGGCTGAGCCAAAACGCTGGCCGACCCGTTCCAATAACAGTTGCAGATTACCCGGCGCGTCCGACCCCGCTGCGCTCCCGTAATGACCGCGCTTGATCAGCGCAAGACGACGCTGCATCGGATCCTGAAGACCCAACAGCAGCAATATCACGGTGACGACCGCGAGCACCGTACTCACCCCTATCGCACTGACGAATAACAGGCGCGCCAGCGCCTCATTACCCGTTACTCGACTGAACAACCCGAGCAAATAGTCCATGACCTGTGCCTCCACGTAGCGAAAACTGCTTACACCTGAATCCGGATGATTTTTCGTATCCAGACAATCCCGACCAACATCGCGCAGAAAGCCCCGATGATCAGCTTATGGCCGATCGGGTCATTGATCAGCACAGGCAAGTAGCTGGGGGTTGTGACCAGGATCACCGCCGCCAGCACGAAAGGAATGGACACCAGCACCCAGGCCGACATTCGCCCTTCGGCCGACAAGGTCTTGACCTTGCGCTGAAAGCGGAAGCGCCCGCGGATCAACCGACTCAAACGCTCCAGCACCTCCGTCAGATTGCCGCCGGTCTCGCGATGGATGAGGATCGACGTCACCAGCATCATCACCGTCATGCTCGGCATACGCTCCAGCAGTCCGAGCATGGCCCGGCGTACATCGTTGCCATAGTTGATATCGGCGAAGGTCAGGCCGAACTCATGGGCCACCGGCCCCTTGTGCTCTTCGGCGACCAGACGCAGGGTTTCATTGAACGGATGCCCGGCGCGCAGGGCTCGGCACATGGCATCCAGAGCGTCCGGCAAGCCCTCTTCGAACTCAGCAAAGCGTTTGTTGCGGTCACGGAGGATTTTCAGCAACGGCAGCCAGGCCGCCCCAAAAGCCACTGCCAGCGCCATCCACCAGGGTGACGAGAGCAACAAGGCCAGGGTTCCTGCACCCACACCCATGGCGATCCCGAGCAACAGCACCCGATAGGCCCGATATTCGTGTCCGGACTGCTCGATCAGCTGTGTCAGATCCGCCATAAACGGCAGTTGCTCAAGCCTGGCCTCCAGTGGCGACAAGCGTGTCAGGTATTTCTGCCGCAGCACGGTTTGCATGTTCGGCAGATTGTTGGCTTTCTCCAGCACATGCAGGCGGCCGCGAATGCGCTTGCGCATCTTGCCCGCCTCACCGAACACCGGCACCACCACGCCCTGGGCCAGGAGGAAGACGGCGATAAACACCATACCGAGGAAGATCAGAATGAATTCACCGGAAATATGGTTCATGACTGCCGTGCCTCCATCCACTCAGGCCTGAACAAGGTGAGGGGCAACTCGATGCCGCGCTTGGCCAATACATCGCGAAAGGACGGGATCATGCCGCTGGGGCGATAATCGCCGAGCACTTCGCCGTGTTCGCCCATGCCGCTGCGTGCAAACGAGAAGATTTCGGTCATGGTGATGATTTCGCCCTCCATGCCGTTGATCTCCTGCACGCTGACCAGACGTCGTTTGCCATCCTCCTGACGTTCCAGCTGGAGCACCACATCGATAGCTGAAGCGATCTGCTGACGCATGGCCTTGATCGGGAAAGTGGCACCGGTCATCGACACCATGTTCTCGATCCGTCCCAGCGCATCACGCGCGGTATTGGCGTGGATCGTGGTCAACGAGCCGTCGTGGCCGGTGTTCATGGCCGTCAGCATGTCCAGTGCCTCGGCACCACGTACTTCGCCGATAACAATGCGGTCCGGGCGCATCCGCAGACTGTTGCGCACCAGCTCCCGTTGGCCCACCTCGCCACGTCCCTCGATATTCGAAGGGCGGGTTTCCAGACGCACCACATGGGGCTGCTGCAGTTGCAGTTCGGCCGAGTCTTCGATGGTGACGATCCGTTCGTTTTGCGGAATGAAACTGGACAGCACATTGAGCATGGTGGTCTTGCCACTGCCGGTACCGCCGGAGATCAATACGTTCAAGCGTCCACGAACAATCGCCTTGAGCAGCAAAGCAATGGCCGGGGTCAAAGTCCCCACCTGGATCAGGCTATCGGTGTTGAGCAGGTCCACGGCAAAGCGGCGGATCGACATGCTCGGTCCGTCGATGGCCAGCGGCGGAATGATCGCGTTGACCCGCGAACCGTCCTTGAGCCGGGCGTCCACCAACGGCGAGGACTCGTCGATACGCCGCCCCAGACTGGAAACGATGCGGTCGATGATATTCAGCAAGTGCTGATCATCGCGAAAGCGCACATCGGTCCTCTGCAACTTGCCGAAGCGCTCGACATAGACCGAGGCATAGCCGTTGACCAGAATGTCGGACACGCTGTGATCCGCCAGTAACGGCTCCAGAGGGCCAAGGCCCAGCACCTCGTCGGTGATCTGCTTGATGATCAACTGGCGGCTGACCGAACTCACGGGCGCTGAATGCTCATCCAGCAGACGCTGGCAAATCTCGCGAATCTGCCGCGTGGCCTCGGCCTGCTCAAGGGAATCGAGCAAGGACAGGTCCATGACTTTGAGCAACTGCTGGTAGATCTTTTCCCGCCACTCGGCCTCCACCGGGGTGACCTGGCTCTTGGTCTCATAAAGAATGTCCGGTGCTGCACGCTCCCACGCCATCAATTCCTCCGCTGGATCCAGCAGGTCGTCGCCCTGCTGACCAGACAACGATGCGGCGGGTTTACCGGACTGTTTGCGCAAGCGGTTACGAAAGTCGCTGATCATGGGTCATCCCCCGAAAAAACGGTTGAAGGCACGTTTGAGTAAGCCCTTGTTCCCGGCCATCTGATTGCCGACCAACGCCTCGGTCATCTCGCGCACGGCGACGGTGATCGGAGCCCGCGGCGCTTGCACCCCCAACGGCACGCCAGAGTTCTGGCTCTGGCTGACCAGGTTGAAGTCGTTGGGTAATTTCAACAGGTTCACGCAGCGCAGTGCCTCGCCGATATCCTTGAGGCTGATCGCTGCCGCCTTGTCATAGCGGTTGACCACCACCTGCAATTGATCCCCGCGCACGCCCAGGTCTTCACGAAGAATCCGCATCAAGGAGCTGGCATCCCGCAGATGGCTGACGCTCTGCTGCACCACGACGTACACCCGATCCGCCTGCTCCAGTACTGCGCCTGTGAGGTGGTCGATTTGCCGTGGCAGGTCGACCACCACCCAGTCATAGCTTGCGCGGGCCAACTGCAACAACGCATCGAGTTGTTCTGGATGGGCATCCTGCGGTAGACACAGCTCACCAGCCCGGCCACCCAGCACATGCAAGGTCGGGCTGAAGTGGCTGCAAAAACCGCGTAGCGCTACGCCGTCCATGCCCTCGACCTGCTGCAACACCTCAAGGTGGCTGTGCGACTGCGCCACATCCAGATAATTAGTGACGCTGCCAAATTGCAGGTCCATATCCAGCAGCAGGGTATTGCCGCTCTTGACGCTGAGCTGGTGAGCCAGGTTGCAGGCCAGCAACGTACCGCCGGAGCCGCCCTTGGCGCTCATCACGGCGATCAGTTTGCCTTCTGCCCCGCTGCTGACACGGACCTCCGCCACCAGACGACTCAAGGCGGCGACCAATTCCGTCTCGACTATCGGCTCCGGCAGGACATCACGAGCACCGGCCTGCATCGCCAGTCGCATGCTGTCCTGCTCGCTCAACAGACCGCACACCAACAGCGGCGGACGCTCATGGGCCGGACGCTGTAACAGTGCCGCCAGCTCCTCGCGCCACAGATGGCTAACACGTACCAACAGCAGATCGGGCATCCGCTCCAGACCGTAGAGCGGGTCGACATGCCCATTACTCACCAGGCGCGTGCTCACCTCCAGGCTGGGCATGCGCTGGCAAACGCTTTGCAGATCACGCAACGCCGTGGCATCACGGCTGCTGATCAGCAATCGCAGCCCGGGTTTGCCGGTCGCATTGGTTAATGAAGTTTCCTTTATGTTCAGCATGGAGTGACCTCCCCCGATTCGGAATGATGCCCAAGGGCTTCGCGTGGCAAGGTCGCCCTGAAGACCGGCAGGGTAATCGGCACACCAAACCCGGGAATAAACAGATTGAAAACGTAGCCTTGCAGGCTCAACTGGACATAACGGATGGCACGGAATCCGGTGACGCTGACGGTGTCGGTAGGGTTGGCCACCAGCGCACCGTTCGCGTCCAGGTAGGTCAGCGTCAGGTTGCCAGTGCCCAGATTGGTGATCAGCTGGCTCGTGCCCGTATTGCCCGCGGCATTGAAAATTGCCCGCTGCAACACGATCGGATCGCTGATATTGCACACCGCTGCCAGGCGCGCGCCGCGTCGCACGGATTCATCGAGGGCATTCACCGTGAAATACAGGCGGCCCATTTCCAGCACGCCGAACAACAGAATGAACACCAGCAAGCCGATGAAGGCGAACTCCACCACATAGACCCCGCGCATGTATTTGCGATTCATCACAGCACCCTCATGACAGTCGTGGCGACCAGCGGAATACTCAGCGCAATCGTATTGGCAAAGAGCCCGGTAATCGAACCGGTACAAGCACCAGCGCCAATCACCGGGCAGAAGGTATAGGTGATGGTGACCCGTACATGGTCGGTGCCCACTGCGGCGACCGCCACGTTGCCGGTCGTCAACCCTGACACTACAGGCGTCCCCGTGTTGGCAGGCACGCCATAGACCGCCACGTTTTTCGTCTGGGTCACCAGCGTTGTGTTGGTGGTCAGATCAACAGCACCGAGCGTCGAGTTCCAGGCCTGGCTGGCGACGTAACGGCCGGCATCACGACTGGCCTGCAACAGGGTGTTGTACTGAAAGAGCATTCGGCCAAACTCGCCGAGGGCCAGCAACAGCAGCAGCAACAACGGCAGGGCGATGGTGAATTCCACCAATGCCATTCCTTGCTGGTCCTTTGGCTGTTTCAACGCATGAAGTCTCATGACGCCTCCTAAGAGTCAGTGCTCGGAGTGCCACTGCCATTGATATAGGTTTTGTAGAGCTGAATGATCTGCGGGCCGGTATCACCCGAAGGATTGGGGCCAGGCACGTTGTCGCCTTGGCACTCCTTGACGAACTGCCCGAAGATCTCCGAGGTACTTCCCGTGCTACCGGCCGGCTGGACCACGAAATAGCAGCCAAAACCCAGGACCGGAATCGAGGTCGCACCATTGTTTTGCCCAGTGCAGTTGCCTATCACGACTTTCAGCATCCGTCGTTCGTAGACCCCACCGCTCTGGCAACCCGTGCCTGAACCGGCAATACATGCCGCGGAACTCGCCAGCCAGTCGTTATAACCAAGTACCGCCTTGCCGCCAGCGGTGAGCGTGCCGTTGCTCGAAATGACGGGTTGACCCTTGTACTCCGCCCGTGGCGGTGTGCTTGAGCTGTTCCAGCTGATCACGGGTGTGCTGTAGCTAACGATCAGGTCTGGCGGATACTGCGAAGCACTGACCGGTCCGTTGTACTGACCAAAGCGGGTGTTCAAACCCTGGGACGTCGGGCCAACCTTGTTGCCCGGTGCAGTCGTGACATTTTGCCCGACGCTGCGGCACACCGAGCCGCCTCCGGCCAGGTCCTGCCTGACCGTACTGCCACCCGAACCAAAATCGAGCAGCTGAAAGTTGCCTGGGCCAATGGGGGATGTAGTACCCGAGCCCGTTTTCAAATCCTGCAAATCGCCAAATTGATAGCCCCAGAACACACCGGTGCTCGGGCTGTATTTGGTCGGGTCACCACAGACCATCAATGGCGCGAGATCGCAAGGGCTGGTGGGGCTGGGGCCGGCAGTGGCCATCGCCGCCACCGACTTGTTGCCCAGACCGCCAGCGCCCAATGTCTGGACGAAGTTCCAGAAAAAACCGGTCAGGCTATAGTTCGGTACCGTTACCCGAACATAAGTGGCATTCGCCGGCCCCGGGTAGGAGAACGGCCCATAGACGTTGTTGGCCAGTTCCACCACAGCAAATGTGCCTGCACTGCCGCCAATGGCCGTTGCCAATTCAGTATTGCCAGTGGCATTGGCATTAAGCGTCAGCGTGTTCAGCGCGGCAGTGCGCGTTACGCTGGCAATGCTGGTACCGCCTGTCACCAGACTCAGGGTTTTGGCGCCACTCAGGGCCGCGGCGTCCACCGCATTCTGCAGGCGTGTCTTGTTCAGCAGCAGGTGGCCGCCGTCCAGCGCCAATGCCGCCATCATGGAGATCGCCGCCAATGCGATTACCATCAGAACGGTCACCGATCCCCGCTGGCGCCTTGGCGTTACCGGAAACGGCCGTTGAATTCGAGGATTCATCGTCAAGCCCTCATTTGCCGATACGGACCCGGATCGGCTCCGCCACTACCTGGGTGCCCAGGAAACTAATGCGCCCTGTCAGCGCACATTGACTACATGGGCATCGATGCCACGGATAACGGTGATAGCCCCGCCACCACTGCCGCTACGGTGCACCACGCGCCTTGGCGCAGTTTCGGTGGCCATAGCGATGGCCTGCGCAACAGGCGCAACAGGCGCAGCGGTCGGTTTTTTCGTAAGGTTCAGCGGGTTGCGCAGAGCCAGTTGCAACTTCCCTTCCGTCTGCGCCGTAACCAGGGCTTCCGCCTCAGTAGCTGTCATCTCCAGCGTCACTGCACGCACCACCACCGGTTGGGTCTTGTCGGTACCCGCCGTCTGATCCACCGCCAACACTCGCAAGTTCTCGAGGATGGTCCTGGACACGGCGTTGTTGCTACTGCCATCGGTGTGTTTGGTCGCCAGCACATCGACCCGATTACCTGGTAACAGGAACCCGCCAACACCAACCACATCGTCTACCCGTACCGAAATGGCACGTTTGTCTGGCGCAATCAGCGAGGCCAGGGTGCTGCCCCCCAGGTGCTCGCTAAGTCGTGCGCCACGTACAATGTCGCCCCGCAGGATGTCGAACGTGGCGATCTTGCCCACCGCCTTGTCACTGGAATCGAAGGCATCGTCCGGGATCGTATCCATGGGCATGCGCACGGTCGTGACCTGCTGGGCCTCGACCATCTGCCCGAAAGGAATCTCGACCGTGGCGACTACCACACTTCGAAGATGATCATCCGGGCTGGCATTGAGCCGTGCGCTCAGCCAGGAGTTGGCCATCCATGCGGCGCCAAGGCCCATGACCAGGGAAATACCAATCAGGGTGACAGTACGAGAACTCATGTCTGTATCTCCTACTCAAAGGAAGTCGAGCTGGACGAAGTAGTTGTGCCAGGCCCATTCCAGTTCCTGCGGCGACAGTGGCCCGGAACCGCCCAGGTAACGCTGACGATCGAGCGCCATGTTCAGGAGATCGCGGGGGTGGCAAGGCACCAGGGGCATGCCTTCAATGGCGTAAAGTCTCTGCAGTGCGTAACGCACCAGCAGC
The DNA here is from genome assembly GCF_044743155.1 of Pseudomonas sp. NPDC087697. NCBI lineage: Bacteria > Pseudomonadati > Pseudomonadota > Gammaproteobacteria > Pseudomonadales > Pseudomonadaceae > Pseudomonas > Pseudomonas sp. NPDC087697. The sequence continues at coordinate 37,509 of NZ_JBIUVW010000046.1, forward strand.
GGGTCATAACGTATGCCCAGACGCTCGGACTCCTGTTGCCAGATCCGTTCGTACTCTTCGGGCTTCAGGTAACCGAATTGCAGCTTGTAGCCAATCCGCCGCAGGAAGGCCTCATCGGCCAGCTCCAGGGGATTGAGGTTGGTGGAGAACACCAGAATCAAATCAAACGGCAGCTCGCAATGCCGCCCGCCCCCGAGATTGAGGAAGTCACGCTTCTCTTCCATCGGGACGATCCAGCGATTCAACAGCTCGGCGGGGGCCATGCGCTGGCGCCCCATGTCGTCGATGATGAACAGGCCATTGCTGGCCTTGAGCTGCAAGGCGGCCTGGTACTGACGGGTGAAAGGGTCATAGCGAACGTCCAGCTGTTCCATGCTCAACTCGCCGCCCGTGATGACAATCGGGCGTTTGCAGCAAAGTAGTCGACGGTCGATCCCTTCGTTGAGCATCAGATTGTTCTGTTGACTGCTGTCATCCAGCCGCTGGTGTACCTGCGGGTCATAGATCTCGATCACCGACTCGTTGATCACGATGGCATGGGGCACCCAGATGGCCTCGGCGAACAGGCGAATCAGCCGACTGCTGACATAGGTCTTGCCGGTACCCGCAGGGCCATAAATCATGATCGCGCGCCCGGAGTTCAGCGCCACACCCAGTTGATCGAGCATCCCCTCCGTGAGCACTACGCCGTTAAGCGCCGTGCGCATATCGTGAGCACTGATGCGTCCATGGTGAATGGTCTGCACCTTGAGCAGGGAACGGTAGGAACTCACCGGGAACGGCGCCGCTCCGATATAACCGCTACGCGCCAGGGCATCGCGGGCGGCACTGCGACCGCGTTCAGTCAGGCCATAACGCAGCGACTGACCGCCTCCTGTTTGCGCCCCCATCTGTCCAAGCACTTCGACACGACCATCCTTGCGCAGAAACGCCAGGACCTCTTCCATTACGACTCCGGCCAGCGCGAGGCGCTCTACCAGCCGCGGCATGTCCAGCACACCGGCGTCGTACAAATGCTTGCACACCAACTCGCCGAGAAAGCTGTCTGTCAGCCCCGTCTCGCTGATAGTGCACGGTTGGGGAGCCAGTCGCTGCACCGCTTCTCGCTCATTCTGGTAGGCATCACTATCGACGATGACGTGCATGACTAACCTCCCAACCCACTGGCAAAGAGTTGCCAGTGAACGGTGTTTAAAGTGCCGAGCAAAATGGCAATCGTATAAGGGAAAGGTTTGCCGGCGACTTCATCGGCAGTCGGTGCCAGATAGGCCTGTGCCTTCAGAATCAACCAATAGCGCCCCAGGGTCTGAAACAATTGACCGCGAACCAGCACTATCAGGAAACCGCACACGCCACCGGCTATCAGGCTGAATAATGCAGCCCACAACGCGTAATGGAACGGTAGAAAGCTGCCGACCATGGCCATCAACTTGACGTCACCGGCGGCCATGCCACCCAGGACGTACATGGGTAGAAACAGCGCAAAACAGATCAAGATGCCCAGCAGGCTATCTCCCAATCCGCTGACACCCCCTGAATAAGTCTGACTAGCCAATCCCAGGGCAAGACCCAACACAATCAGCAGGTTGGGAATACGGTGGCGAAGCAGATCGCTCACCACCGCCACGCCCAAAAGTCCTATCAGTAAAACAGTCGATACCATCAGTTCCGTGGACATGGCGCGTCTCCCGACTGGGAATTATCGTTATCAGCAAGCACCACCGTTAACCGCAGCGCACAGCGCCGTGATCTTGGTATTCACTGCGCCGCCAAGTAGAGTGAACGCAACGACAACAGCGATCGTAATCAACCCACCGGCCACCGCGTATTCCACAATGGTCAGGCCATCCTCGTCTTTGGCGAACTTGCGTACTGAAGTTCTTATTAATTGCAGAGTCATTTTGCGTACCTCACTTCTGCAGCCATACAGCTCAGAACGTACAGTGGCAGGGACAGCGCGAAGTTCATTGAGTTAACCGATCGTTCTACCAGCAAAACAGTAACAACCGGTTGCTCCGTGGACGTCGCCACGTCCCCCCACCGTGAGTTTTCGATATCAGCACGCAGCACCTTTTACGGCAGCGCACAGCGCTGTGATCCTGGTATTCACTGCACCGCCCAAAAGAGTAAATATTGCGGCAACAGCAACCGTAATCAGACCACCCGCCACCGCGTATTCCACAATGGTCAGACCGTCTTCATCTTTGGCGAATTTCAGTACCGAAGTCTTGATTGTTTGCAGAGTCATTTTGCCCACCTCACTCGAGTGTTGTTCTTCCGGGGAGCAGCACCTTATGCACTGCTTGTTAATACCTTAGTCAGGGTGCCGCCATGGGGGTTAGGAGGATTTTGCGCATCGCTAGGACTATTTTGCGGGGGCTGCCAACGACCGGGTAATCGGCGTCCGCAGAAGGAAAGAAAAGGAAAGAAAAGGAAAGGCTAAAACAAGGAATGGCCCGTAAATGCCATTGTCCTTGATGCGCAAGCGACGAACGGTTGATCCCGAGCGCACCGTAAATAAACCCATAAATAGCTGCCCGGCGCTGGCTTCCAGGCGAAACATAGAGCGCATAGAACTAAATTCGGTTTTTCTTATCAGGATTTAGTCTGCAAAGTGATATCACATTGACAATACTACTCAGCGGATGGAGGCACGAAGTACCTCAGAGCCCAGAGCCAAATACATGACGTCGAACGTGATCAGGAAACCATCACTACTCTGGTTCGATCGGACCCACGATCGGTCCACAACCGAACTCATCACGCAGTTCGAGGACGTCTGCGACTGCAAACTGGCGAAAGACAGCGTATTTCCGAGCGAGGTGCAGGCAGACATGATCTGCATTCACTTTGATCGCCCTGACACACCGGACCTGAGGATGTTGCTGGAGATCAAACGCACCATCCCCACCATCCCGATCACCATGTTCACCGTGCAGCACTCCGAAGAACTGGCCGTATGGGCCATGCGTTCTTGTGTCTGGGAATACATGGTGCTCCCCCTTTCAGCCTCCGAGAGGAATCGCTACCTGACGGCTCTGGTGCAACTCTACGAGCTGCGCCGCAATGTTAACGATCAACGCAAGACAACGCAGATCGACCATTCCCCGACCCTTCCGGGCAGCATCCGGATGACGCCGGGCCACCAAAAACACCAGGCACTCAGCAATGTACAGCTGTACATCGACCAGCACTTTCGGGAGACCATCGACCAGAGGGAATTGGCGAAGCGCTTCGGCATGACCGCATTTCGCTTCAGCCGCCTGTTCAAGGAAACTTACGGGCTCGGCTTCACGGATTACATTTTGAACAAGCGCATGAACTTCGCGAAGGAATTGCTCGACAACAGCCAGATGCCCATCACCAGCATCGGCTATGAGGCGGGTTTCAAGGATCCGTCCTATTTCGCTCGTGCCTTCAAGCAGTTCACCAACTGCACACCGAGCGAATACCGCCTGGCGCACCATCTCAGAGCGTCGGTAGCAGCAGAGCTGGATGACACAACCGCCGAAGTACTCGATAGCCTGATTCATAGCCTCGGAGGCTGAGGCACTTTTATAACGCGCACACAAAAACGCCGCTCAATGAGCGGCGTTTTTGTTAAATATGGAGCGGGAAACGAGACTCGAACTCGCGACCCCGACCTTGGCAAGGTCGTGCTCTACCAACTGAGCTATTCCCGCAATGGCGTCCCCTAGGGGACTCGAACCCCTGTTACCGCCGTGAAAGGGCGGTGTCCTAGGCCACTAGACGAAGGGGACACACGTACAACATTCACTCCCTACCGCGTTTCGCGTTTCGCTGTTCGCTGTTCGCTTTACGCTTTACGCTTTACGCTGTAAGTGGCGCGCATTCTATGGATGGATTGAGGGGTCGTCAACCCCCAACTATAAATTTATTTAAATCAATGACTTCGCCGCCCTTTGAGGGGCAATTCCGGGTTTTCGTCCGACCGGGGTTTGACGCCTATATTCTGTCACTCGCCAAGGCGCTATAGTCCTCTCCAGCAGATGATGGCAATGTGCACCCATCCACACATTAGCTATATAGACAGCGCAACGGCTCGATTCAACTCGTCGCGCCACCCTATGCGCTCCCAGGCTTAGCCTCTACACTCGCATGCAAACCCTATAAAGAGGTCTTCACGGTGACACCACTCATGATCACCCTGCTAGTAATAGTCGGGATCGCAATATTGATCGCCATTGGCTACATGAACCATGTGGTGGAAAACAATAAACTGGAAAAGGCCCGCACCAAGGTCGAACTCAATGATCGACTGCGCCGCTGTGGCGAAATCACCGAGACCTTCCCTGGCCAATTGATGACTCCAGCGCTCAAGCTGCTGCTGACGCGCCTGGAGCTCAACGTCTGTCAACGCCTGCTTAATCTGGAAAAATCCAGCTCGAAGGTCAAAGCCCGCATTGACGAACTGAGTGCGCTGGTCGCACAAGGCGAATCCATTCCGGTCAACAACCCGCCGGCACCGATCCAGACCGAAGCCAAGGCCAAGGACGTGCGCTTTCTGCTTGAGGCCCTGCATGGCCAGGTCACACGTGCGGCACAGGACGGTTTCCTGCCAGCCAACGAAGCCAAACGCTGGATCCGCGAAGTTCGGCACATTCTGGTGTTGTTGCACATCGAGTTCTTCAACAACCTCGGCCAACATGCACTGCAACAGGAACAACCCGGGCAAGCCCGCCTGGCGTTCGAGCGTGGCGTGCAGTACTTGCGTAAACAGCAAGACCCCCAGGTTTACAGCGAACAGTTGCAGTACCTGGAAAAACTCCTGGCGCGCGCCAACTCCATGGTGCTGACCAACATTGCGCCGGTGGAAGGTGAAGTTAACGAGTTGACCGAAGGCCTCAAAGAAGTAGAAGTCGACGCAGACTGGAAAAAGAAGGCTATCTACGACTGATAGTGATGTTGTGCAAAGCCATTCCAAATGGCTGACACAACACCTGTGGCGAGGGAGCTTGCGCCCTCGCCACAGACTCTAATCGATTTCACGCTTACAACCTGAAATGCCCCACCATCCCTTTCAGCTCAGCCCCCAACTGCGCCAGCTCGATACTGGACGTAGCATTGCCTTGCATGGCCACCGAGGATTGATCGGCACTGGCGCGGATGCTGGTCACGCTGCGATTGATCTCTTCGGCAACCGAGCTCTGTTGCTCGGCCGCAGCAGCGATCTGCTGGTTCATCTGCTGAATCAGCGATACCGCCGCCGCGATACTGCCCAGCGCGCTTTCGGTCTGTAGCGCATCACTGACGGCGAGTTTGACCAACTCACCGCTGCTCTTGATTTGCTGCACCGACGCATGCGCAGCTGAACGCAAGGCACTCACCAGACGCTCGATTTCTTCGGTGGATTGCTGGGTACGCTTGGCCAAGGCACGAACTTCATCGGCAACCACAGCAAACCCTCTGCCCTGCTCACCCGCTCGCGCCGCCTCGATGGCTGCATTGAGTGCCAGAAGGTTGGTTTGCTCGGCAACGCTCTTGATCACACTAAGTACAGTGCCAATGTTCTGGATTTCCGCGCTGAGGCTTTCAATGCTGGAACTGGCCGACGTCGCCGAATCAGCCAACTGCTCGATTCGCTGCATACTCTGACGCACGACCTGCTGACCGGTTTCGACCTTGCCGTCTGCTGTCTGCGCCGCCAATGCCGCTTCCTCGGCGTTGCGCGCAACGTCGTGCACGGTCGCAGTCATCTGATTCATCGCGGTGGCGACTTGCTCGGTTTCTTCCTTCTGGCTGCTGACTTCCAGGTTGGTCTGCTCGGTGACCGCCGAGAGTGATTGCGCGGAACTCGCAAGCTGCTCGATGCCGGCCTGCAAGCCACTGACGATACTGCTCAGTCCGGCGCCCATTTGCTGCATTGCCTGCATCAACTGTCCGATTTCATCACGTCGTGTCACCTGCACGGTCGCGCTCAGATCGCCTGCTGCAATTTGCTGAGCGACGAGAATCACACTGCGCAGTGGCGCAACGATCAAGCGGGTAATCACCCACGCGGCAATCAACCCAACCAGTAATGCCAAGGCCGACGACGCGATGATCAGCAGCGAATTTTTCTTCAGCTCTGCCTGCATCGACTGGTCTTCGGCGCCATAAGCCTGATCAACCCGCTGCACCACTTCGGCGGCGCGCTCATGCAACTGCTGATAGACCGTCTTCTCCTGAGTAAGGAGCCCTGTGTACTCGGCGAGTTTTTCGCTGAAACTGGCGATATGCCCGGTCACTTCATTGAGCACGGTCTGGTAGCCCGCGTCCTTGACCGTGTTCTTCAGCGTCTCAGCCTGAGTCAGCGCCTGATCGGCCTGCTCAATCTTGCCTTGCCCAGCGCTTTCGGCGTTGGCCTTGCGGCTTTGATCGAGGCGCACCCGCGCCTCGTTCATCGCCTGCAACATCAGTCGCGACACCTGACTGACCTGATTGGCCTGCTCGATAAACTCTGCACCCTCCTTGCCTTGCGAATCCTTGAGCGCATAAGCGCCATCGTCAGCAAGACCGGCCTGCAGCACATCGAGGTTATTGGCCACGCTGGACACCGACCAACTGGCCATTTCCAGCGCCAGGTCCTTGGACTGGGTCAGTTCGACGAACTCATCGAAGGCTTTGCGGTAAGCCCCCAGCGATTGCTCGACATCATTCATCACCGGAACGTTAGCCGCCGACTGAGCCTTGAGTTGCGTTGCGAGGGCGATCAACGCGTCAACGCCCTTGTGCAAGGCATCGACGGTTTTCGGATCACTGTGCAAGGCGTACTCCTGCTCCAGCAAACGCACCTTGAGCAAACCACTGTTGAGCGACGACATCTGCTTGAGCCCATCGAAGCGCTGACTGATGGTTTGTAAGGACCAGACGCCGATGGCGGCCACCAGGGCCGTCAACAGCAGGACCAGAACAAAACCGACACCCAGTTTTTTTGCCATACCGAGGTTGGCAAAACGTCCTTGCACGGCCGAAATCATTGCTCGTAACCCCCTTCCCAGACCCAATGGCAACATGGCCATTTTCAGTTGTTGCAGGTTCGCAACGGGGCGCACTCAAGCACAAGTCTTTGGCGCCGCAATAATGGCAAAAAGCTACGCAGAAGTCGTTTTCAGAACGGTCGAAGTCGATCCGGTAATGCGCAGGCCCGAAAAAACGCCTGCGCCCGTGGATCACTGGCATAAGCCACATTGATACGTAACCAGTCGCTGGCCTCACCACCGGGGGTGAAGTCCGTCCTGGAGGACAGCACGATACCGAGTTCGTGAGCCAGCGCTCGCACCTGCGCCGACTCGTGCGCTTGTGGTCGGGCCCAAATGTACAATCCACCGGCAGGCTTGCCGAACACCTCCCAGTCGGCGTCTTCAAGCACCAGCAACGTCGCCGCCATATCTCGCTTCAAACGCTGACGCTGGCGTTGTACCAGTTTGCGATAGGCGCCATTGGCCAACAGGCTGCTCAACACCGACTCGCAAAACCGCGAAGCACCCAGGCTGGTAATCCTCTTCACTTCTGCCAGGCGCGCAATGAATGCGGCGCTGGCCACGACATAACCGACCCGCAGCGAACTGCTGAGGGTTTTCGAAAAGCTGCCGACATAGACCACGCTCTCCCCCGCGTCCATCGCCGCCAGACGGGTACCGGCACTGCTCTGAAAATCAGCGTAGACGTCATCTTCGACAATGATGAGCTCATGACACTTCGCCAATTCAAGAATCCGTTGCGCAACGGCGGAGGTCAGGCTACTGCCGGTCGGATTGTGGAACAGGCTATTGATGAACAAGGCGCGGGGATTATTCGCACTCAACAGTGCCTCCAGGACTTCAATGTCCGGACCGCGAGGGGTTCGTGGCACCTCCAGCAATCTGACGCCGTGCAGCCTGAGCTGCTCGAACAGATTCGAATAGCCCGGACTTTCGACCACCACGCAATCACCCGGCTTGAGCAGAGCCCGTACGATCAGATCAAGCCCGTGAGTGGCCCCCGCAGTGGTGAGTACCTGATTCTCATCGACGGTGATATTGATCTGCTGCAGGCGCTTGAGAATCTGATGGCGCAAGGCAGGCAACCCATACGAGGTGCTGTAGTTGAACAATCCGGCCATGTCGGTACGAGAAACCTGGCGAATGGCATAACTGAGATCATCGCTCTCACGCCAGCTTTCAGGCATACCACCACGCCCTAGCGGCAGCTTGCCCAACGGACTATCGCCCAACCAGGCGTTGTTTGCGTCAGCCCCCGCGGGGCCCGATTTATCACCGCAACGATAGGTCGCAACCAAAGGCCCGGCCACAAAAAAACCCGAGCCATGACGCGACGCAAGCACGCCTTGGGCGACCATGCGTTCATACGCTTCAATGACACTGGACTGACTGAGCAAGTTATCCCGGGCCAGTTGCCGAATAGACGGCAAACGTGTTCCTGGCTCAACGGCACTTTGGCGAATCCAGCCAGCAAGGGCGTCAACAATTTGCTGCACGACGGGCACCAACGCCTGTCGATCGATTCTCAATTCCATGAGAGACCAACTCCAACTGTTTTTCTGGAGTCAGTTAAGCACAGGCGCCCAGATGAAGATGTGCGACAACGCCGCCAAAACGCGATCTTCTAACCCTTTGAAACACAATGTCCGATGATTCGCCGCACTCAAACCGCGTAATGAGAAAGCCCGCATAAATGCGGGCTTGCTCCTACGTCACTGCTGCCTGTTGCGCTCATGTAAACACGGCTTTTCGTCAAACCATCAAAACGCGGTCACCCCACCGTCCACCGCCAGCGAGTGACCGGTCGTGAACGCAGCACCATCGCAGCACAAATAAAGCACCGCACTGGCGATTTCCTCGACCTTGCCGATACGTCCTACCGGGTGCATGGCTGCGGCAAAATCGGCCTTCTTCGGATCGGCTTCATAAGCGCGGCGGAACATGTCGGTGTCGATGACTGCCGGACAGACCGCATTCACGCGGATTTTCTTCTTCGCATATTCGATGGCTGCCGATTTGGTCAGGCCGATGACCGCGTGTTTGGACGCCGCGTAGATACTCATCTTCGGCGCCGCGCCGAGACCCGCCACCGAGGCGGTATTGACGATGGCGCCGCCACCCTGGGCAAGCATCAGCGGCAATTGGTACTTCATGCACAGCCAGACGCCTTTGACGTTGACGCCCATGATCGCGTCGAACTCATCGACTGTGCCCTCCGCAAGCTTGCCCTTTTCGATTTCGATCCCGGCATTGTTGAAGGCGTAATCGACGCGGCCGTAAGTGCTCACCGCCTGAGCCATCAGGTTTTGCACGTCGCCCTCCAGGGTCACGTTGCAACGCACGAACACCGCTTCGCCACCGGCAGCCCTGATCAGTTCGACGGTGCCTTCGCCACCCGCCACATCGAGGTCCGCGACCACCACTTTCAACCCTTCGGCGGCAAACGCCTGGGCGGTCGCGCGGCCAATACCGGCTGCTGCACCCGTCACCAACGCTACCTGGCCGGAAAACGTCATGCTCATTGTTATGTCCTCGAAAAATGTGGGTGATCGCGTTTTCGCAGTCTAGCCACCCAGCCCCGTCACGCGGCAGCACTATCAGAGGGCCGGTTGATTCCTCATGCGTTGCAGTGATGGAGATCCCCGCCCAACTATCACTCCGTTGGATCGCGCTGTATTCGCTGAGTCAGCAAACCTTGCGACAACGGTCATGAGGGTCTATCACTCAGACTTCATTCAACCTTGAGTGCCCGCCATGACTGCCCAGACCAACCGTCAATTCCTGCTCGCCAAACGCCCGGTGGGAGCAGCGAACCGCGAGACCTTCACCTATCAGCAAGTCCCGGTCGGCGAACCGGCGGCGGGCCAGATCCTGGTCAAGAACGAGTACCTGTCGCTGGACCCGGCCATGCGTGGCTGGATGAACGAAGGCAAGTCGTATATCCCGCCAGTGGGCATCGGCGAAGTAATGCGCGCACTCGGCGTGGGCAAGGTGATTGCCTCGAACAACCCGGGCTTTGTCGTGGGGGACTACGTAAACGGTGCGTTGGGTGTGCAGGATTACTTCCTTGGTGAGCCTCGAGGTTTCTACAAGGTCGATCCGAAACTGGCGCCACTGCCGCGCTACTTGTCAGCGCTGGGCATGACCGGCATGACCGCTTACTTTGCACTGCTCGACGTCGGTGCACCGAAAGCCGGGGATACCGTGGTGCTGTCGGGCGCAGCGGGCGCGGTGGGCAGCATTGCCGGGCAGATTGCCAAGATCAAAGGCTGCCGCGTGGTGGGTATCGCCGGCGGCGCGGACAAGTGCAAGTTCCTGATCGATGAACTCGGCTTCGACGGCGCTATCGACTACAAGCACGAAGACGTGGTTGCCGGCCTCAAGCGCGAATGCCCGAAAGGGGTAGACGTGTATTTCGATAACGTCGGCGGGGATATTCTCGACGCCGTGCTCAGCCGCCTGAACATGAAGGCTCGCGTGGTGATCTGCGGCGCCATCAGCCAGTACAACAACAAGGAAGCGGTCAAAGGCCCGGCCAATTATCTATCGCTGCTGGTCAATCGCGCGCGGATGGAAGGCTTTGTGGTGATGGATTACGCCGCACAGTTCGCCGCCGCCGGGCAGGAAATGGCCGGGTGGATGGCCAAGGGGCAGCTCAAGAGCAAGGAAGACATCGTCGAAGGACTGGAGACGTTCCCGGAAACGCTGATGAAACTGTTCAGCGGTGAGAACTTTGGCAAGTTGGTTCTAAAGGTTTAACGCAAACTATTGTGGGAGCGGGCTTGCTCGCGAAAGCGGTGTGTCAGGCGACATTGATGTCACTGATACTCCCTCTTCGCGAGCAAGCCCGCTCCCACAATGATCTTCAGCGTTTGATCAGGCCAGTTCGGCCACGACGTCGGCCAGGGCTTTGGCCGGATCGGCCGCCTGGCTGATCGGGCGACCAATCACCAGATAATCAGAACCTGCATCCAGTGCCTGGCGCGGTGTCAGGATGCGACGCTGATCGTCCTGGGCGCTGCCCGCTGGACGGATTCCCGGCGTCACCAGTTGCAGCGACGGATGTGCCGCTTTCAGGGCTTTGGCTTCCAGTGCCGAGCACACCAGACCGTCCATCCCGGCTTTTTCTGCCAGTGCCGCCAGACGCAATACCTGCTCCTGCGGTTCGATGTCCAGGCCAATCCCGGCCAGATCCTCACGCTCCATGCTGGTCAGCACGGTCACGCCGATCAACAGCGGTTTTGGACCGCTGCGCTGGTCGAGCACTTCGCGACAGGCCGCCATCATGCGCAGACCGCCGGAGCAATGCACGTTGACCATCCACACGCCCATTTCCGCAGCCGCCTTGACGGCCATTGCCGTGGTGTTCGGGATGTCGTGGAATTTAAGGTCAAGAAACACCTCGAAACCCTTGTCACGCAAGGTCCCGACGATTTCCGAAGCGCAACTGGTGAACAGTTCTTTACCGACTTTGACCCGGCACAGTTTCGGGTCCAACTGGTCGGCCAGCTTCAGTGCGGCGTCACGGGTAGGGAAATCCAGGGCGACGATGATAGGAGTCTGGCAGGCGGACATGAGTGGGCTCTCAGGCAAGTCGAAATCGGCGCGCATTGTAGCGGAACGCGAGCCCGTCCGGGACCCGATGATCGGTAAATCATCTTCAACAGTGCCGATTAGCGAATGATAAACCCCGCAGGCACGACAATTGTGTCGAAACAGATACACTCACGACACGCCCTCAACATCGCCAAAGGCTACCCTCGCCAATCTCAAGACCTCCTACAGCACTTCCCGCCTCACGGCCGGACGCCTATGCTGAAGCCACAACCTCGCGGCCCATCTTTTGTGGTTGGCAGCCTCTCTGGCAGATGAACGTACGCATGCATAATAGCCCCGCTCTTCTGAACGACGATCAAAAAGCCCCTGCAGCCGGCGAAGACAAACGCTGGAGCACCCGTGCGCTGATCGTCGACGATGACGTTCCGATCCGCGAACTGTTGATCGACTACCTGGCCCGTTTCAACATCCACGCCAGTGGCGTTACCGATGGCGCCGCGATGCGCCTGGCGCTGCAAGCGGAGCATTACGACGTGGTGGTGCTGGACCTGATGCTGCCCGGCGAAGACGGTCTGTCGCTGTGCCGCTGGCTGCGCGCCGAGTCGGACATCCCGATCCTGATGCTCACCGCCCGCTGCGAACCCACCGACCGTATCATCGGCCTGGAACTCGGTGCCGACGATTACATGGCCAAGCCGTTCGAGCCACGAGAGCTGGTCGCACGGATTCAAACCATCCTGCGCCGTGTGCGCGATGATCGCACCGAGCAACGAGCCAACATCCGCTTCGACAACTGGCGCCTCAACAGCGTGCTGCGCCAGTTGATCTCCGCCGATGGCCTGGTGGTGCCGCTGTCGAACGCCGAATTCCGTTTGCTCTGGGTATTCATCGAACGCCCGCGACGGGTTCTCAGCCGTGAGCAATTGCTGGATGCCGCCCGTGGACGCTCGATCGAAGCGTTCGATCGTAGTATCGATTTGCTGGTTTCGCGCCTGCGGCAGAAGTTGGGTGACGATCCCAAATCACCTCAGCTGATCAAAACCGTTCGCGGCGAAGGTTACCTGTTCGACGCCCGAGACATCGGTTGATGCGTGCGCGCTTCGATACGCTGTTCGGCCGTCTGTTTGGCGTGCTGTTGCTGGCGATTTTCCTGGCGCACCTCTTGGCGTTCTTCTGGTTCCACCATTACGGCCATCCCCCGCCCCCTCCACCGCCGGAGTTTTCCGCCGAGTTCAACGGACAACCGCCGCCGCACTTCAAAAACAGACCGCCACGGCCGTGGTTTGGTGGCCCGATCGTACCGCTGACCTTTCAGCTCATCTCGCTGGTGATCGCCGCCTGGTACGGCGCGAAACTGCTCTCCCGGCCGATTCAACGCCTGAGCGCAGCCGCCGAGAGCCTCAGCGAAAACCTCGACAGCCCACCGCTTGATGAATCCGGCCCACGGGAAGCGCGGCAAGCGGCGCACACGTTCAACTTGATGCAGAAGCGTATCCGTGAGCAGGTGCAGCAGCGCTCGCGCATGCTCGGCGCCGTCTCCCATGACCTGCGCACGCCCCTGTCGCGGCTCAAGTTGCGCCTGGAGCAGGTCGACGACGACAAACTGCAAGGGCAGATGCGTCAGGACCTCGACGACATGATTCGCATGCTCGACGCGACCCTCAGCTACCTGCACGAACAACGTACCAGCGAAGCCCTGCAGTGGATGGACGTGCAGGCACTGATCGAGTCACTCTGCGAAAACGCTCAGGACCAGGGCGCGGACGTGCAGGCCAGCGGGCACTGTGCACCGTTGCAGGTTCAACCGATGGCCTTGCGGTCCTGCATCAACAACTTGCTGGACAATGCTTTGCGTTACGCCGGCCAGGCACTGATCAACCTTGAAGACAGCCGTGAACAGCTGATTATTCGAGTGATCGACCATGGCCCCGGTATCGCCGCCGACAAACGCGAAGCGGTGTTCGAACCCTTCTATCGCCTGGAAGGTTCGCGCAACCGCAACTCCGGCGGCGTTGGCCTAGGCATGACCATCGCGCGCGAAGCCGCCGAACGGCTGGGCGGTGCATTAAGCCTGGAAGAAACCCCGAGCGGCGGCCTGACCGCCGTGGTATGCCTGCCACGGGTCTGAACAGCCTCTGTGTGCTGTTTCGTACAAATCCCACATACCCACGACAACTCCTCCCCCGAGGCTGCATGGGCCGGTGCCTTCACCGGCTTTATCCATCCGCAGGGAGTGAGCCCATGATCGGCAGCGTCAGCAGTAACTCCAGCTATACCAGCGCCACCAGTGCGGCCTATGCCGCCCGCCTCCAGCAGCGTCAGAAAGAACTGTTCGCCAAGCTCGATACCAACGGCGACGGAACCATTTCCAAGGATGAGCTGAACACCGCCCTGGCGAAGAATCCCGACAACCCCGTACTGAAGAGCCTGAGCCAGCAATTCAGCAGTCTGGACACCGATAACAGTGGAAGTCTGAGCAGCCAGGAAATGGCCGCCATGACACCACCGCAACACCAGGCCAACAATCAGCCACCCAGCACGAAAATGGCCGACGCGATACTCAGTCTCCTGGACAGCAACGGTAATGGCAGCATCAGCAGCGCTGAGCTGAGCGCGGGCCTGACGAAAGCCGGCAGCACTGTCGACAGCAAGAGCCTGTTCGCCGCGCTGGACACAAACAACGACGGGACCGTGAGCAAGGACGAGCTGATTGCCGCCCTCACACCGCAACAGACGCAGACGCTGTCCAGCCAACCGGACACGAACTGTAATAGCAGCATCAGTGCCACCGAACCGAGCAATGCCCTGACCACAAGCTCGTCCACCAGCAGCACCGACAATGACGCAGCCCTGCTCACGGCATTGCAAACGGGCAGCAGCCAAACCAGCGGCACCATCGATCAAAGCGCCGTAGCCGAGGCTCTGAGCAAATTGATCGTCAGCATGAACCAGCAGTACTCGCAGGCCAATACGCTGAACTCAAGCAAAAACCTGAACGCCGCGGCCTGATTCAAGTGAAACCCTGAAAAGATCGCAGCCTGCGGCAGCTCCTACGCGGTATTCGCATTTACCGTAGGAGCTGCCGTGTTGTGGTCGAATATTTTTGGACCATGATGTAGGAGCGTCGATTTAAGGAAGCATCATGGGATATCGGGTTGTTA
>NZ_JBIUVW010000047.1:0-41365 GCF_044743155.1 Pseudomonas sp. NPDC087697
CGCCTCGAACCACCTGCCGCCTGCGCTGTTTGAGCAGCAAGCGGCCTAATGCTCCTACAGAGCGGTTCAAAAAAACTGAACCACAACAAGCTTGCTCGCGATAGCGGTTTGACAGACACCGCGTCTCTCAGGCCAACCTCTCTGCTACCATGTCGCGCAAACACTCCTGCCGTGACGACGCCAGCCAATGCCCGATGCTCCCCGCTCCGCCTCCCAGCCTGAATTGACCGCTCTGTTCGCCACTGTGCAGCAGCATTTCCAGGACGTGATCGTGCCGCTCTGGCAAGGGCCCGGCTGGAACGCAGACATGGCGCTGCCGTATGAAGCGCTGGACGCCGAGCATCGGCCACTGCCGCCACAACGCTACCGGGCCATGGCCTGCGCGCGGCAGCTGTACCTGTTCGCCAGCCTGATCGGTGACGTGCCGGCCGCCGAAGAGCGGGCCGCTGCGCTGTTTCGCTCCTTGCAACAGCATTTCCACGATGCCGAACACGGCGGCTGGTTCTACAGCATCGACGCCCATGGCGCGCCGCTGGATCAGCGTAAAGACCTCTACACTCATGCGTTCATTCTGTTTGCCTGCGCCCATTACTGGGCCAAGGTTCGTGAGCCGTTGGTTGCGTCGGTGCTCAATGCGGCGCTGGAAGTGGTCGCGCAGCGTTTCGCCACAGACGACGGTCTGTACGAAGCCTGCCTAGACCGCGACTGGTCATCGCTCAAGTCCGGGCCGTTGCAGAACCCGTTGATGCATCTGGCCGAAGCGTTCCTCGCCACACTTTCCGTACGCGACGATGCCCCGGTCGCAGCCGCGCTCAATGCTCTGTGCGAGGCCATGCAAAAACGCTTCATCGACCCGCAGCACGGGGTGATGATGGAAAAGCCGCTGGGGGCTGTGGATAACTGGTTTGAGCCGGGGCATCAGTTCGAATGGTTTTTTTTGCTGGAATCGTCGGCGGCTCTGCACGGATCAAAACTGCACGCCTCGTTGACCCGCGCGTTCTCGTTCACCGAGCAATTGGGCGTTAATCAGCAGACGGGGGCGGTGCGAGCGATGCTCGACCTTGAGCTGGACGGCAGACCTCGCGATGAAACCCAGCGCATCTGGGCCCAGGCAGAATACCTGCGTGCGCTGACCTTGCGCCCGGACAGCGAAGCCTTGCTTGAGCGTCAATTGAAAGCCTTGCAACAGCGCTTCCTGCATGCTGGTGGCTGGTACGAGTGCCTGGACAGGGATGGTGCGGTTAGCCGTCGGGACATGCCGTCGACCACGCCTTACCATTTGGCGACCTGCTATCGCGGCCTCACCGAGTATTTCGGCTGACAGCAAAAAGATCGCAGCCTGCGGCAGCTCCTACGGATTATCGCCGAGGTTGCGATCGCCCACGGGTATCGCCGTAGGAGCTGCCGCAGGCTGCGATCTTTTAAGGGTCCAGACATCAGCCAGCAATCCACTTGCGGTCACCGGTAAAACTGATGGTCAGCCAACGCGCCGCATCCGGCTTGCCGAGCTTCGCCGAAATCTGGTCACGCAGTTCATCCAGTGTGGCCACGCCATCGAGTCGGTAATCCGCCGGCAACACCACGTGAATCTCGATAAACCGCGCCCGCCCATGCTTCTGCACATACGAGATGTAGTCGGCAAAACCATGCTCGGCCTTCGCCTCGTCCATCACTTGGCGAACCTTGTCATCCAGCTGATCCGGGACAATCCCCAGCACATCGCGTAACGCTGGCTTGAGGATTTTCAAGGCCGGCGCGAGCATGCTCAGGGCCAGCATGATCAGGATCGACGGGTCGACGTAAGCGGCCCACGCGCCATAGCCGTACGACTTGAGCAGCAACGCGGTGAGGAAGCTCACCAGCAAGCCGATCGAGAGCATCGCATCCACCAGCCAACTGATGTTGTCGAACTGGATCAGCGAGGACTTCAACGTACGATTACGATAACGAACGTAGAAGAAATAACCGAAACAGACGACGCTAAGCACCGCCGCAAAAGGGATCACCAGGTTCAGTTCGATCTCGCGGCCACCGTTGATGATGCCGAACATACCGCTGAGAAAGGCGTAGATCGCAATCAGCAACAGAAAGCTGCCTTCGATCAGCAACACCATTGGTTCCAGATGCCAGAAGCCGAACTGGAAGCGCTGGTTACTTTCCTTGGCGATCAGCTTGGCGGTGATCAACATCAGGACCTTGATGAAGGTCGCGATCAGCGAAAAAAATCCGTCGAACAAAATCGATTGGGAGCCAGAAAAAAAACCCGTGACGATCGCGGCGATCGCCACGGCGAACATCAGGATGGTCGATTGTTTGAGCAGTACCTGCTCACCTCGGTTACTCACATTTCCTCCTTCTGAAACCCTTGAAACCGCGGTTTGCGGTGGGGGTTTCGAGGAGGAGTGTACCTTATGCCCTGTTTTGGCCGATTTGACGCCATCGCGAGCAAGCTTTGCTCCTACGGGTCGTGTGTCGACACAGAACCTGTAGGAGCAAGGCTTGCCCGCGATGAAGATGACTCGGTTTTAAGCCTTGCCACCGCTGCGGTCGATCGCAAACCCGCCCCAGGTCTGGCTCACCGGCATCAATTCCAGACGGTTGATGTTGATGTGTGCCGGGGCGTTGAGGACCCAGAAGATCGTCTCGGCGATGTCCTGCGGCTGGATCGGCTCGGCGCCTGCATAGGTGGCGTCGTAGCGGGCCTGGTCACCGGCAAAACGCACCAGCGAGAACTCGCTTTCACACAGGCCCGGCTCGATGTTGCTCACCCGCACGCCGGTGCCTTGCAGGTCGCAACGCAGGTTCAGCGAGAACTGTTTGACGAAGGCTTTGGTCGCGCCATACACGTGGCTGCCCGGGTACGGGTAGTTGCCGGCGATGGAACCGAGGTTGATGATCCCGGCGCCGCGACCGTGGGCAATCAAGCGCGGCAACAGCAGGCGAGTGCTGTACATCAGGCCTTTGATGTTGGTGTCGACCATGGTGTCCCAGTCGTCCAGATCGCACTTGGGCGCCGGGTCTACGCCCAAGGCCAGGCCAGCGTTGTTGATCAGCCCGCGCAGTTTGGCAAACGACGGCGGCAGATTGGCGATCGCCTCTTCCATGGCCTTGCGGTCACGCACGTCGAGCACCAGGCCATGGACTTCGGTCTGCTTCGACAATTCGGCGCACAGGGTATTCAGACGCTCTTCACGACGGCCCGTCAGCACCAGTTTCCAGCCAGCCTCGGCAAAGCGACGGGCACAGGCTTCACCAAAACCGGAAGTCGCGCCGGTAATAAACAGGGTGTTGGACATCGTGTTCTCCTCGCTTGGGCTGGCACCCAGCCATTGAAAATAGAAACTCAACCGGCAGCATGCCCGGCCCGGAGCACAGCGGCAACCGGGTCATCAACGCTCACCTCACGGACTGCGCGCGCACTGGATCTGCGAGAAGCTGCCGCCATTGAGGGTAACCACCGTGGGGCTGGTCTTTTCGATCTCGCTGGGCGGCGTCAGGTGCAGATCCTTGAGCGCGCTTTGCGGGTTCTGCCAGAGGATTTTCTTGTACCTCACGTAACCGGTGGCTTCACCGCCGCCCGTGACGATCCGGATCGTGCTGCCACCGGGCCGATAGTAAACAGTCGTGCTGGCCCCAGTGCAGACATACACATAGTCCTTTTGCGGCGTTGGCAGCAAACCACCCGACAAACCGCCCACCAGGCTATACAACACAGCACTGATCGCGAAAATGCCAACGAGCCCCGCCAACACCGTCACCCAGCCACTGTAACCGCCGAACAACCGAGCCAGGCGTTGCGGCGGCTCATCACTGGACGCTTCAATCGCAGGCGCAGGCGGTGCAGTCAGGACGACCTCAGGCTTCACGACAGGCAACGCAACCGGTGCGTGGATCGGCTCCTGAAACGTGACCGCCCGCGCAACTCGCTGCATGACCGCCGGTTTGGGCAACCGCGCACGCTGTCGAAGAATGATCCGCGCCTGAACTACTACATACACCGCACACAACAGAGGCAGCACCTGATTGAGCGCGGGCGACTGACTGTTGACCCAGCCCACTACCACCGGATCAGAGACTGCAATGTCCCCCGCAACATAGCCCAGCAACGCGGCGCCAATCGAGACCAGCAACGGCTGGCGCTGCAACAGTCGGGTGATCTGCAGACTGCCAAACATCAACAGCGGCACGCTCAACAGCAGTCCCAGCACCAGATAAAAAACGCTGCCCTGAGCCACCGCCGCCAACCCGATCACATTGTCCATGCTCATGATCAGGTCGGCGGTCAGCACCGTGACCACCGCGCCACCCAACGTCTGTGGCGAACCGCCCGGCAGGTTGCCCTCTTCGTCTGCCCCATCCTCAGTCAGCAGTCGTATGGCAATCACCAGCAACAGCACCGCGCCGATCAACTTGAGCCACGGCACCAGCAGCAACCAACCGGCGAGCGTGGTCAGCAACGCCCGCAGGATGATCGCGCCGCTGGTGCCGATCAACACGGCCCGACGCAGCTGTTCCGGCGGCAACCCGCGACAGGCCAGGGCGATCACCAATGCGTTATCGCCGGACAGGATCAGGTCCAGCAGGAATACCTGAAAGACCATACTCAGCGCGTGCAGCGCACCGTCAAATAACATCGAGCATTTTCCCGGCAGGAGACTGCGTCATCGGAACATCATCCCAGTGAGCCGCTCAACCCGGCATACAGTCCAAGCCCCGAGGTCAGCGTGAAGATGACAGCGACTGTCAGCGCATAGCGCCCGCGCAAGCGATGTGCCGGCGGCAGCACACTGCGCGCCAGCAAAAACAAAAAAAGCAATATGAGCGGGATCAACAGGGCATTGAGCACCCCGACTGCGATCGACAAGCGGATCAGGTTCACACCGGATCCCACCAGCAATGCCCCGACGATCAGCAGCAACGCAAAGGGACCGTAGAACCACGGTGCATCCAGCGGATGCTGCTCCAGTGAATGACGCACACCCAGAGCCTCGCCTACCGCCCAGACCGCACTCAGACACACCACGATGGTTGCCACCAGAGCGCCGCCGGCCAGCCCGATGGCAAACACCAGTTTTCCCCAGGTCGGGCCGATCAAGGCGCCAAAGGCTTCGCCGATCTGGGCGATGCTCTCCAGCCCCGCGCCGTGCCCGCCAAGCGTGGCGGCAGCAGCAATAACGATGGCGGCGGTCAGCACCTGGCAGAACACCGCGCCGACCAGCGTGTCGATGCGCGCCAGCGGCAAATGCTCGGCATCAAGGCCTTTATCGATCAGCGCCGATTGCTGATAGAACACCGTCCAGGGCATCACGCTGGTGCCAAGGTTAGCCGCCAGCAAGTACAGATAGTCAGGGTTGTTGAGTGGCATTCGAACAATGTCGTGCAGGACCTGCTGAACATCAGGTTTTGCCTTGAGCGCCATCACCAGAAACGCCAGGCCGAACAAACCCACCGCGAGGGTCACACGCTCGACCGAATGATACGAACCGGTCAGCACCATGACGAGAATGAACACCACCAGCGAGAGCAAAATCAGCCAGCCTGGAATACCAAACAGACTGCCGGCGCCTACCAGACCGCTCATCTGCGTCACCAGCGCGCCAAAACAACTGATCAGCAAGACGATGGCCGTGATCATTGCCAGCGCCCTGCCGAATCGCTGACGAACCAACTCCACATAGCCTTTGCCGGTGCACAAGCCCAATCGCACCGTCAGCTCCTGGGCCATGAACATCAACGGCACCAGCAGAAACTGCAGCAGCAACAAGCGATAGCCCCACTGCGCGCCACTTTGCGCAGCGGTGATCACGCTGCCGGCTTCGGTGTCAGCCATCATCACCACCAGCCCCGGGCCCATGGTCGCGAACACGCGCGTAAGACGCTGCCTGAACGCCCGGCGATCTGCGGGAAGGTCGCTCATGACCCCGGCTACCTGCCGCTGCTCGTTGCCGGCCCGGTCCGGAACTGCTTGAGAAACTCCGCGTCAGGCGTCAGTACCAGCATCGGCTGACTGTCCGACAGCGCTTGGCGGTAAGTCTGCAGCGAACGGTACAACTTGTAGAATTCCGGGTCTTTGCTGAACGCCGCCGAGAGGATCTGGTTGGCCGCCGCATCCGCTTCACCATGGGTGATTGCCGCCTGGCGCTGAACCTCGGACAACAGCACCGTGCGATCACGGTCGGCCTTGGCCTGGATCTGCTGGGCCCATTCAAACCCTTGCGCACGCAGCTCCTTGGCTTCGCGTTGGCGCTCGGACTTCATCCGGTCGTAAATCGCCTGACTGGCCTCCAGCGGCAGGTCGGCGCGGTGCAAACGCACTTCTGTCACGTCGATACCCAGTGCACGGGCCTTGTCGGCAACATCCTTTTCGATGATCGCGACTTCCTGCTGACGGTCCGTGGACAACAACGAACGCAGCGATATCTCGCCCAGCTTTCGGCGCAGCGAGGAGCTGACCATTTGTGTCAGTTGCGCATTGGCCTGGTCCAGCGTTCCGACCGTCTGATAGAAACGCAGCGGGTCGTCGATGCGAAAACGTGTGTAGGTCTCGACTTCGATACGCTTCTGATCACCGAGGATGACTTGTTCGGCTGGTGACGACAAAGTCTGCAAGCGACTGTCGTAGAACACGATGGAATCACTGAACGGCACCTTGAACTTGAGCCCCGGCTCCCCGGCCACGCCCATCGGTGCGCCAAAACGGATGATCAGTGCCTGTTGCGATTCATCGACCACATACGCCGACGCGGCCAACGCCCAGAGCGCGACCGCACCCAGTGCCACCACCAGCCATTTGAGTTTTACGGTCATGGTCGGGCGTCCTTCTGCACCGGTTTGCCCGGCTCGCTCAGCGGCATGTAAGGCACCACGCCGGACATGCCCTTGCCGGAAGAATCGATGATGACTTTGGAGGCCTTTTTCAGGACCTCATCCATGCTTTCCATGTACAGGCGCCAGGCGGTGACGTCTTTGGATTGCACGTAGCTGTTGTAGACCGAGAGAAACCGCTTGGCCTCGCCTTCGGCCAGGTTACCGACCTGAGTCTGGTAAGCCTCGGCTTCCTGGGTGATGCGTGATGCGTCGCCCCGGGCACGGGGAATCACGTCATTGGCATAGGCTTCGGCTTCGTTGCGTGCGCGCTCCTGGTCGGCGCGGGCACGCTGCACATCGTTGAACGCATCGATCACCTGCGGTGGCGGATCGACCCGTTGTAATTGCACTTGAGTGATGAGAATCCCGGCCTGTTCGTGGTCCAGCAATTGCTGCAGCAAGTCTCGGGTTTCATCGGCGATCTGCGCACGCTTATCTGACATCACCGACTGAATCGGCGTACGCCCGATCACCTCGCGCAGCGCGCTTTCGGCTGCGAGTTTCACCGAGCGCTCCGGGTCGCTGATTTTGAACAGGTAGAGTCGCGCGTCCTTGATCCGCCAGAACACCGTGCAATCGGCTTCGACGATGTTCTCGTCCCCGGTCAGCATCTGTTTGTCACGCGCGCCATTGCTCGCCGCGCTCTGCACACTGGTACTGGTGCCCAGTTGCAGCTGATTGACCTGGGTGATTTTGGGTAACAGAACGGTTTCGACAGGATAGGGCAAGTGATAGTGCAGCCCGGATTCGGCGGTCTGCTGCCAGCGCCCGAAGCGCAGCACGATACCCTGTTCATCCGGCTGAACCTTGTAGATACCGGAGCTGATCCAGGCCAGGAATATCAGCCCGCCGATCAATGCCAGCCCCCGCCCACCGAGATCCATCACCGCCAGGTGGTAGCCGATTCGTTGACGCAGCCGGCGCGTCGGGCTGACGGGCTCGGTAGGAGCAAAGGCGGGACTATCGGTCATGCAATGGCTCCATGTCGTCAAATGACGAGCGCCCATTCGGGGGCGCCAAGGCGCGCAGAGTACCTGAACCCAAAACCGCGAATATGAAAATTCTGTCATGTTCGCTGTACAGAAAACGATCAACTTCGCCAGCGCCATGCCCTCTGTGGCCTGTAGCCAACTGCACGCACCTTATCCACAGCCCCGTCCACAGTCTTTGGGGGCAAGTGCAAACCTTGAGACGCACTATCTACAAGGCTTTGCGGGCAGATTTGAAAGTTTTTTGCTTGACCTGGGCACTGACAAGTGTAGCCAGCATCCGCCTGTGCGACCGATCAGTCACCGAGGCGATGGCCCCACGCCAGTCATTACGGCCCTTTGCCGAGTCTTTCCAGAGTTTAACCACAGACTTATCCACAGGCTGAGCAACGACTTTTCAGCCGGCTGGCGGCAGCAATAAAAAGGTTGACAAGGCTTACTCAAGGCCGCCTAAAAATGCCTGATCAAAAAACAACCACAAGCCTGCAAGCCACGCCGTTAAAGGCGTGTAGACAGTTGCTCCCATGTTACCCACAGCCAGCTCCACAGCAAACGGGGACAAGTCAAAACTGTGGAAAAACAGCTATTTGCAGCGGCTTTATGTCGCGCTTTAACAGGTTGAGAATATTGTTTTCCACAATTTCCAGAAACACCTGTGGATACCTGAAAAACATCGACTTCCGTAGCAGCTGCCGAGCCTGCGAGGCTGCGTTCGAGGACGAAGTCCTCGCAAATCCTGCGTACGCGGATTGCCTGAAAAGAGCGCGCTACCAGCTTCAACGACTGCTTCGCAGCCGAACGCAGCCTCGCAGGCTCGGCAGCTGCTACGGGCCGCTATCGCGAGCAGGCTCGCTCCCACAGGAGGGGTGGTGTTTTGGAGATATAAAAAACCCCGGCGATTGCGCGCCGGGGTTTGTGCATAACAGCGATAACTCAGTGACCGCCGAGATACGCGTTACGCACCTCTTCGTTCACCAGCAGCTCCTTGCCGGTACCGCTCAGACGGATTTCACCGTTGACCATCACATAGGCCCGATCCGACAGCCTAAGCGCGTGGTTGGCGTTCTGCTCGACCAGGAAGATGGTCATTCCGGTGCCCGCCAGTTCGCGCAGGGTGGCGAAGATCTGTTTCACCACGATCGGTGCCAACCCCAGGCTCGGCTCGTCGAGCAGCAACAATTTAGGCCGGCTCATCAACGCCCGGGCAATGGCGAGCATTTGCTGCTCGCCACCGGACATGGTCATCGCCCGCTGATTGCGCCGTTCCTTGAGTCGCGGGAACAGCTCGAACATGCGCTGCATGTCCTCGGTGGCGAACTTATCGCCAATCGGGATCGTGCCCATCAGCAGGTTTTCCTCGACAGTCATGTCAGGGAACACCCGCCGCCCTTCCGGCGACTGCGCGATGCCGTTGGAGGCGATGTAATGGGACGACTTGTGGGTGATGTCCACACCGCGATAGACGATCTGCCCGTCGGCGGCCCGTGGCTGACCAAAGATCGACATCAGCAACGTGGATTTGCCGGCACCGTTGGAGCCGATCAGGCTGACGGTTTCTCCTTCGTTGATGTGCAGCGAAACCTTTTTCAGGGCCTGGATCGGTCCGTAGAACACGTCGATCTCTTTCAGTTCGAGGATCGGTTGAGTCATACCAGCTCCTCTTCATCAGCACCCAGGTAGGCGGCAATCACTTTCGGATCGTTGCGGATCGCTTGAGGGTCACCCTCGGCAATCACGTTGCCGTGGTCCAGTACCACGATGTGGTCGGAAATACTCATTACCATGCCCATGTCGTGTTCAATCAGCACCACGGTAATGTCGTGGTCGTCGCGCAGATGTCGAATCATCGCGCTGAGCGCCTCGGTTTCCTGCGGGTTGAGGCCCGCCGCCGGTTCGTCCAGACAAATGATCTTGGGCCGGGTGCACATGGCCCGGGCGATTTCCAGGCGGCGCTGCTGGCCATAGGAAAGCTCACCGGCCAGGCGATTGGCGCAGTCCACCAGATCGACCACCTCCAGCCAGTAGAAGGCATGGTCCAGGGCATCGCTTTCGGCCTTGCGGTAGCCTTTGGTGTTGAGAATGCCGGACACCAGGTTGCGGTTGACCCACATGTGCTGGGCCACCAGCAGGTTCTCGATCACCGACATTTCCCTGAACAGGCGAATGTTCTGGAAGGTCCGCGCCAGGCCGGCGCGGTTGATCAGGTGCGTGCCACCGAACATCTTGTAGTGGAGTCGGCTGACGAAGCTTTTCGGCGAAACGAAATCGGTCGCTTTGAACGGTTCCCCGAGCATTTTGATGACGTTGGTTTTCACACCACGGGTGTTAAGTTCAATGTGCCCGCCAGTGGCCTTGTAGAAGCCGGTCAGGCAGTTGAACACCGTGGTCTTGCCCGCACCGTTGGGGCCGATCAATGCGAAGATCGAGTTACGTTTGACTTTCAGGCTGACGTCGCTCAGGGCTTTGATGCCGCCGAAATGCATCATCAGGTTCTCGACCTTTAGAACGATTTCTTCGCTCATGGCGCGCCCCTCTCAGTCAAGGCACCTTTACGTGGGGTCACACCGGTACGGCTGATCCGAATCAGGCCGCGCGGTTTCCAGATCATCATCAGTACCATGAGGATACCGAACAGCAACACACGGTATTCCGCAAAGCTGCGCAGCAGTTCCGGGGCGACAGTCAGCACGAACGCGGCGATCACCACTCCGACAGTCGAACCCATGCCGCCGAGCACGACGATGGCGAGGATCAAGGCCGATTCGAAGAACGAGAACGAGGTCGGGTTGACGAAACCTTGATAGCTGGCGAAAAACACACCGGCCAGACCGGCAGTGGAAGCACCCAGGGTAAAGGCCGACAACTTGACCAGTACATGGTTGAGGCCCATGGCGCGGCAAGCTATTTCATCTTCGCGCAAGGCTTCCCAGGCGCGACCGACCGGCATGCGAGTCAGACGATGCTTGATGTACAGCACCAGCATCACGACGAGGAACAGCACGCCATAGATGAGCATGAACTTTACGTTCGGGTTGTATTCAGTCCCGAAGAACTGATGGAAGGGTATCCCGCCATCCTTCGCCACACGCCCGAACTCAATACCGAAAACCGACGGTGATGGCACCGGCATACCGTTAGGCCCGCCCGTGAAGGACAGCCAGTTGGTCAGTATCAGGCGAATGATTTCACCGAAACCCAGGGTCACGATGGCCAGATAGTCACCGTGCATGCGTAGTACGGGAAAGCCGAGTATGCATCCGGCCATCGCCGCCATGAGTGCCGACAGCGGCAACATGGTCCAGAAGCCCAGGCCAAGGTAGTGATAACCCAGCGCCAGGCCATAAGCGCCGATGGCGTAGAACGCCACGTAACCCAGGTCGAGCAGACCTGCCAGACCGACCACGATGTTCAGTCCAAGGCCCAGCAACACGTAGATCAAACCCAGGATCACCACCGTCAGCAGGTACTTGTCGGCGAAGACCGGAAACACGATAGCGATCACGATCAACGCCGGGATGATGAAGCGCAGCCGCGACTTGAAATCAGGTGGCAGCACATGCACGCCGGAGCCGACGACTTCGAAGCTTTGCTGAACCTTCACGCCCTTGGCGGTCTGCATGAACAGGCTCAAGACAAGACGCCCGATCATCACCGCTCCAACCATCCAGGCCACACGCGTCGGCTGCAGATTGTAGCTATAACCTTCAAGCACTACGCCCACGATCGGGCCGAAGACAATCAGGGCAATCAACCCGGCCAGAACCGTGTCGATCAGGCTTTTTTTGACATCGATAGTGTTTTTATTAGCGTCGGACATACTTATACCTTCGCCACGAGTGGGCGACCCAGCAGGCCTTGAGGACGGAAAATCAGGATCAGTACCAGCAGCGAGAAGCTGAAGACGTCCTTATAGTCAGAGTTGATCACGCCGGAAAACAGCGACTCGGAGATGCCGAGAATGATCCCGCCGAGCATGGCGCCAGGCAGCGAACCAATGCCGCCGAGCACCGCAGCGGTGAAGGCCTTTATGCCGATCACGAAGCCTGCGTAGAAATCGAAGGTGCCGTAGTTCACCGTGATCAAGACACCGGCCAGCGCAGCCATGGCGGCGCCGATAATGAACACGTAGGAGATCACCCGATCGGTGTTTATTCCGAGGATCGAGGCCATCTTGCGGTCTTGTTGAGTCGCACGACACATGCGCCCCAACTTGGTGTATTTGATGATGTAGGTCAGCAGGGCCATCCCGACAAACGCTGCGACCAGGATAAAGATCTTGGTGTAGGTGATCTGCACAAAACCAGTACCGATTTCGTATCTCAGTCCACCGCTCAGCAGCGTAGGAATACCCTGTTGCCGTGAGCCCTGAGCGATCTGTGCGTAGTTCTGCAGGATCAGCGAAACGCCGATAGCACTGATCAGCGGTGCCAGTCGGGTGGAGTTGCGCAGCGGTTTATAAGCGATGCGCTCGATGACCCAGCCATATACACCCGTCACGAAGACAGTGAACAGCAGGGTGCCCAGGATCAACAATGGAAAGGATTCGACACCGAAGTAGGACAGCAGAGCCAGGCTGATTGCCGCGAGGTACGCGGAAATCATATAAACCTCGCCGTGGGCGAAGTTGATCATACCGATGATGCCGTAGACCATTGTGTAGCCGATGGCGATCAGGCCGTAGACCGATCCGAGAGTCAGACCGTTGATAACTTGTTGCAGGAAAATACCGTCCATCATGCACTCTCACTAACTTGAGAGGCCACCGCGAACCCGGTGTCGGTGAGCCCTTGTGAGGCGTACCTGGCCGGGTTCATGTGGCTCAGAAGAAAAATACCGGGTCGGCACGACTGCAGAACCCATGACCAAAGCCGGGCCTGCGCCCCACGACGTATATCGAGAGACCCAGGCCTGGCGATGCGTTTATCTCACTTCTGTTTTTCCAGCTGGTGGTATTTGCCCGCGGCATCCCACTGGTAAACCACGTAGTCGGAGATTTTCAGGTCGCCCTTGCCATCCCATTCCTTCTTGCCCATCACGGTTTCTACCGGGTTCGCCTTGAGCCATTTGCTGGCGTCTTCACCTTTGTTCGACTTGGCACCGTTGAAGCCGGCAGCCAGGGCCTGGACCGTGGCGTAGGCGTACAGGGTGTAGCCTTCAGGCTCGTAACCGGACTTGCGGAAGGTTTCTACGACAGCCTTGCTGTCTGGAATCAGACGCGGGTCAGCGCCAAAGGTCATGTACACGCCGTCGACGAACGGAGCACCACCGGCAGTTGTCACCATTTCGTCAGTCACGATGCCGTCATCGGACATGAACTTGACGTCTTTCAGACCTTGCTCACGCAGTTGGTGGACCAGTGGGCCGGCTTCCGGGTGCAGGCCGCCGAAGTAAAGGACATCAGCCCCTACCGAACGGACCTTGGTGATCAGGGCGCTGAAGTCTTTCTCGCCACGGGTCAGGCCTTCTTCAAGAACCGGTTTCACGCCACGAGCGGTCAACTGCTTGGCAGTCGCGTCTGCCAGGCCTTTACCATAGGTGTCTTTGTCGTTGATGACGGCAACTTTCTTGCCTTTCAGGACGTCGACGATGTAATTACCCGCGACGATACCTTGCTGGTCATCACGCCCGCACAAACGCAACATGGCGGGCAGGCCGCGCTCGGTGACCGCCGGGTTGGTGGAACCCGGAGTGATTGCGATAATGCCTGCGTCGGCGTAGACCTCAGAAGCAGGGATGGTCGACGACGAGCAGAAGTGCCCGACAACGCCGATAACCTTGTCCTGCACCATTTTGTTCGCGACAGCCACAGCCTGTTTCGGTTCGCAGGCGTCATCGCCCTGGACCAATACAATTTTTTCGCCGTTGATGCCGCCCTTGGCATTGATCGCATCCGCCGCAGCTTGCGCGCCTTTCATGTATTGCAAGCCGAACGAAGCGTTGGCACCCGTCATCGGACCTGCCACACCAATTTTGACATCAGCCTGAACAAACGAAGAAACACCCAATGCAGTAGCGACTGCGAGTGCCAGAAAACCTTTCCTGTAAAACGTCTGCGACATGTGATGGTGCTCCTGAGGTTTTTTAGTTAGCACAGCAACTTCAGCGGAAGCTTTGATTCAGCTACAAGCGCAGAGCAAGTGGCGTGCCATCGGTTTTTTATTCTTCAAAAAGTCGCTGCTTTATTGTTATTTCGACTGTTTCGGGCCCTTTTTCATTGGGCGTGCAACCGTCTAAACCGCGGAAGGTGAAACCATTTATTTTTTTAGGCGCAACCCATGTGCGCCATCATTGCAACCGCGGCGCGAAACGACGTGCAACCAGCCTGTAACAGCGTGCGTCACCGAACTGCACACTGCCGGTGCGCAACTGCTACAACACGCACCATTACAGGCTAGTCGCTGCGCTGAAAAGCGCCGCTTCCAGCAACACATTCACTCTCTTAAATGACAATCCGCAGGCACTGGCCCGCGTGATAGAGCGAAAACCCGGCTTCGTACAAACAACTGCGCAAGCCCACCCCGGCCAATGGCTGCATGGGAGCGAAGGGAATCGGTAGCGCCTGAGGATTTCCGTTACACAGGTAATCGGCGAAGGCTTTACCGACCACCGTGCCGGTGGTCACACCACGGCCGTTGTAACCGGTCACTGCCACTAAACCGGGCGCTGGCTCGAACAAACGCATCAAGTGATCAGGGGTAAACGCGATGCAACCGGTCCAGGTGCATTCCCAATCCACCGGTTTGAGGTAGGGGAAATAATGCTGCTGGACCCGATCGGCCCAGGCCTTGAGGAACCACGTCGGTTTCTGATTGCCATTGCCCAGGCTGCCGAGCAACAACCGGCCGTCTTTATCGCGACGAATACTGCTGAGCACCTGGCGGGTGTCCCAGGAACCCTGACCACCGGGCAATATTTGCTGCGCAGCTTCTTCGGTCAGCGGCGCGGAGGCCACCTGATAGTAATAACCGGGGAAAAAATTGCGCCGCAGTTCGGTCCAGTCGCCTTCGGTGTAGGCGTTGGAGGCGATCACCACTTGCTCGGCCATGACCGAGCCGGCGTCGGTTTGCACCGACCAGCGCTGGCCCTGACGTTCGAGTCGGGTGACCGGTGAATGGTCGAACAACTGACCACCCAGATCCGCGACAGCCTTGGCCAGACCGCTGGTGTAGGCCATCGGATTGAGCGTGCCGGCGCGGCGGTCGAGCAACGCAGCAGCGATTTTTTTGGTCCCGGTGGCCTGTTCGCAAGCGGCACCGGTCAACAACTCCACGGGTGCACCGCGGCGCTTCCATTGTTCTTCACGACTGCGCAGATCGGCTTCACCACGGGCGTTGTGAGCCATGTGCAGCGTGCCTTCGCGACGCAACTGGCAGTCGATGTTGTATTTGTCGATCAGGCTGAACACCAAAGCAGGTGCCGCCCCGAGCATACGGTTGAGCTGACTGCCGATCGCTTCGC
Source organism: Pseudomonas sp. NPDC087697 (assembly GCF_044743155.1). Taxonomy (NCBI): domain Bacteria; kingdom Pseudomonadati; phylum Pseudomonadota; class Gammaproteobacteria; order Pseudomonadales; family Pseudomonadaceae; genus Pseudomonas; species Pseudomonas sp. NPDC087697. Next base: position 15,315 of record NZ_JBIUVW010000047.1, read on the forward strand.
CGAACCCGGCTTCGATCTCGTCCGGAGGAATCCACATTCCGGCGTTCACCAACCCGACGTTACGCCCCGAACCGCCCTGCCCGCAGCGCTTGGCTTCCAGCACGCAGACGCTTTTGCCCTGTTCCAGCAAATGCACCGCTGCCGACAAACCGGTGAAACCAGCGCCGATCACACAGACGTCCGCCGTCACCTCGCCCTTGAGCGCCGCCCGGTCAGGCCGTTGCGGCGTCAGTTTTTCCCATAAGCACTCTTCGTGTAACGGCATTGCCAGACTCCGATCAGAAACCTAACAAACCCGAAAGATCGCAGCCTTCGGCAGCTCCTACGCCAATCGGGCACATCGCAAAATCACAGCCATGCGCAAATCCCGTAGGAGCTGCCGCAGGCTGCGATCTTTTAAGGCAGCCCCTCAGTCGAAGGTAATCCCCTGGGCCAACGGCAACTCCAGCGAGTAGTTGACGGTGTTGGTCTGGCGACGCATGTAACCGCGCCACGCATCGGAGCCGGACTCGCGACCGCCGCCGGTTTCTTTCTCACCGCCAAAGGCGCCGCCGATTTCCGCGCCGCTCGGGCCGATATTGACGTTGGCGATGCCGCAGTCGCTGCCCACCGCCGACATGAACTGCTCGGCTTCACGCACGTCAGTGGTGAAGATGCACGACGACAGACCTTGTGGCACCGCGTTGTTCAGGCGCAGCGCGTCGGCGAAGTCGGTGTAGCCAACCACATACAGAATCGGGGCGAAGGTTTCGCTGCGCACCACATCGCTCTGCTCCGGCATTTCGACGATGGCCGGCGAAACGTAGTAGGCGTTCGGGAACTTGTCTTCGAGCTGACGCTTGCCGCCAAACACCCGGCCGCCTTCGCTCAAGGCCTGCTCCAGCGCGTCCTGCATGTTCTCGAAGCTGTGTTTGTCGATCAGCGGGCCGACCAGGTTGCCTTCCAGTGGGTGACCGATACGCACCTTGGAATAGGCAGCCTTGAGGCGGGTGACGATCTCTTCCTTGACCGACTCGTGGGCGATCAGGCGACGCAGGGTGGTGCAACGCTGCCCGGCGGTACCGACCGCACTGAACAGAATCGCCCGCACGGCCATGTCGAGGTCGGCGCTTGGGCCGAGGATCATCGCGTTGTTACCGCCCAGTTCCAGAATGCTACGAGCAAAACGCGCGGCGATTTTCGGTGCCACTTCGCGGCCCATGCGGGTGCTGCCAGTGGCGCTGATCAAGGCCACACGCGGGTCGTCCACCAGCGCTTCACCGGCATCGCGGCCACCGATGATTACCTGGCTGAGGTATTGCGGCGCATCGCTGAAATTTTTCAGTACGCGCTCGAACAATGCCTGGCAGGCCAGTGCGGTGAGCGGGGTTTTCTCCGACGGTTTCCAGATCACCGAGTTGCCGCAGACCAGCGCCAGCGTGGTATTCCAGGCCCAGACCGCGACCGGGAAGTTGAACGCGCTGATCACCCCGACCACGCCCAACGGATGCCAGGACTCACGCATGTGGTGGCCCGGACGTTCGGAGGCGATAGTCAAACCGTACAGTTGACGGGACAGACCGACGGCGAAGTCGCAGATGTCGATCATTTCCTGAACTTCACCCAGACCTTCCTGAGTGATCTTGCCGGCTTCCCAGGAAACCAGCTCACCGAGATCGGACTTGTATTCACGCAAAATGTCGCCCAGTTGGCGCACCAGTTCACCACGACGTGGGGCCGGGACCTTGCGCCACAGGTCGAACGCATGCTCTGCGCGACTGACCTGCTGCTCGACTTCAGCGGCGCCTTCCCAGTTCACGGAGGCAATGCGGCTGCCGTCGATCGGTGAATGCACGGGCTGTTTGCCGTTCTGGTACAGGGCCGGGTTCACACCCAAACGATCAAGCAATGCGGCAACCATGGGTCACTCCTTCAACGTAAAAAGCAGAAAATTCACAGCCCGCTGACAAGGGGCTTCAGGCCTATAGTTGTAGCCGCCCCGAGACTTGCCAACAAACGACGATTAAGCGAGATATCATTCCGTTTATTCATGCAAAGCGTTGCAACAAGAACAAGGCCCCCCCCATGCTGAATAAACGCCACTTGCCATCGATCACCGCGTTGCAGTGTTTCGAGGCGGTCACTCGTCATCTGAGCTTCACCCGTGCCGCCGAAGAGCTGAACCTGACCCAAAGCGCCGTCAGCAAACAGGTCGCGCAACTCGAAGAGCTTTTGCAGCATCTGCTGTTTCGCCGGGTACGTCGACGCCTGCAAATGACTCCGGCCGGGGATTTGTACCTGGTTGAAGTGCGAAAAATCCTCACGCAAGTCGAGATGTCGACCCACTATCTGCGCTCCTACGGCGGCGAGACAGAAGTATTGCGTGTGTCTACGCCTTCGACCTTCGGCGCTCGTTGGCTGGTGCCACGCCTTAAAGGCTGGCGTCTGCGCCATCCCCATATCCATCTGGACCTGTGCAACGAACAGGAAGCGGACGACCTGCTGCAAGGGCGCAGCGATCTGGCGTTCTATTTCGGCCAGGGTTCGCGGCCCGGCACCGAATGCCTGAAGCTGTTCGGCGAAGAGCTGGTGCCGGTTTGTGCACCGGGTAGCCTGCCGGAGCAGCCATTTACTGACCCGACGCAACTCAGCGATCTGGTATTACTGCAAAATGCCTCGCGGCCTCAAGCCTGGCACGATTGGTTCGACAGTCAGGGTTACCAGACCGAGCACAGCTATCACGGCCCGCGTTTCGAAACCTTTTATATGTGCATCCGCGCAGCGCAAGTCGGCTGTGGCGTCGCCCTGTTGCCACGGTTTCTGGTGGAAGAAGAACTGGCCGACGGCAAACTGGTCATCCCTTGGCAATACGCGATGCCGAGCAGCGATGCCTATTACCTGGCGTATCCCGAACATTCAGCGGAAGTGCCCAAGGTGCGCGATTTTGTGAAGTGGATGCTGGAGCAGATCGACAGCCCTGCGGCGACCTGAAGATCGCCATCGCGGGCAAGCCTTGCTCCTACGGTTCGGTGTCACATCACCATCGTGGTCCGATACAAACCCTGTAGGAGCAAGGCTTGCCCGCGATGAGGCCATCTGCCCCACCAAAACCTTCCAGCCTGACTGCAACCTTAAAAAAACGCTGGCAATACAGCCCACCGATATGCGCCACTAGCCCCATTCATTGAAACAGCTGAAACGTCGCCACCATGGGCGGCGACCAGCATGGAGATTCCCGTTATGAGCGAGAGTGTGTTTGCCGATCGCATCGTGCAGAACTTGCTCGACACCGACTTCTACAAACTGACCATGATGCAGGCGGTGCTGCACAACTACCCCAACGTTGAAGTCGAATGGGAGTTCCGCTGCCGTAACAGTGAGGACCTGCGCCCGTACCTGGCGGAGATTCGCTTTCAGATCGAACGTCTGGCGGAATTGAGCCTGAGCGCCGATCAGTTGAGCTTTCTGGAACGCATCAGCTTCCTGAAGCCGGACTTCCTGCGTTTTCTCGGGTTGTTCCGCTTCAATCTGCGTTACATCCACACAGGTATCGAGAACGGCGAGCTGTTCATCCGTCTGCGCGGGCCGTGGCTGCATGTGATTCTGTTCGAAGTGCCACTGCTGGCGGTCGTCAGCGAAGTGCGCAACCGCTATCGCTACCGTGAAGTGGTCATGGAGCAGGCCCGCGAGCAGCTCTATCGCAAGTTCGACTGGTTGAGCGCCAATGCCAGCGCCGATGAGCTCTCGCACCTGCAGGTGGCGGATTTCGGCACCCGCCGGCGCTTTTCCTACCGTGTGCAGGAAGAAGTGGTGAACGTGCTCAAGCATGACTTCCCCGGACGTTTCGTCGGCACCAGCAACGTGCACCTGTCCCGCGAGTTGGATATGAAGCCGCTCGGCACCATGGCTCACGAATGGATCATGGCCCACCAGCAACTCGGTCCGCGACTGATCGACAGCCAAAGCGCCGCCCTCGATTGCTGGGTTCGCGAATACCGCGGCCTGCTGGGGATTGCCCTGACCGATTGCATCACCACCGATGCTTTTCTCAACGACTTCGACCTGTATTTCGCCAAGCTCTTCGACGGTTTGCGCCATGACTCCGGGGACCCGATTGCCTGGGCCGAAAAAGCCATCGCCCACTACCATAAGCTCGGTATCGAGCCGATGAGCAAGACGCTGGTGTTCTCCGACAGCCTGACGCTGCCCAAATCGCTGGAGATATTCCGGGCACTGCGCGGTCGGATCAATGTCAGCTTCGGTATTGGCACCAACCTGACGTGCGATATTCCGGGTGTCGAGCCGATGAGCATCGTGCTTAAAATGGCGGCATGCAATGGTCAACCCGTCGCCAAGATTTCCGATGAAGCAGGCAAGACGCACTGCAAAGACCCGAATTTCGTCGCCTATTTGCGACATGTGTTTCAAGTACCTGCCGCCCTCTCTGGCACATCAAGCAAGGAGTGAATTCATGCAAGCCGTACAGCGTGAGATTGCTGAACAGCTCAACGTCCAACCGCCTTTCGCCGACCTGGCAGCCCTGGAGGCTGAAGTCGCACGGCGGATTACCTTTATCCAGGATTGCCTGGTCAATTCCGGGCTCAAGACACTGGTGCTGGGCATCAGCGGTGGCGTCGACTCGTTGACCGCCGGCCTGCTGGCCCAGCGCGCCATCCGCGAGTTGCGCGAGCGCACCGGTGATGCGGGCTACAAGTTCATCGCCGTACGCTTGCCGTACCAAACCCAGTTCGACGAACACGATGCGCAAGCCTCGGTGGACTTCATCGCCCCGGATGAGCGCCACACCGTGAACATCGGCCCGGCGGTCAAGTCGCTGGCCAATGAAGTCGCCGCCTTCGAAGGCAAGCACGCAGTCTCGGTGGATTTCGTCTTGGGCAACACCAAGGCGCGGATGCGCATGGTCGCGCAATACACCATCGCCGGTGCCGCCCACGGCCTGGTGATCGGCACCGACCACGCGGCAGAAGCGGTGATGGGCTTCTTCACCAAATTCGGTGACGGCGCCTGCGACCTCGCACCGCTGAGCGGCCTGGTGAAAAACCAGGTCCGAGCGATCGCCCGCAGCTTCGGTGCACCGGAGTCGCTGGTGGAAAAAATCCCGACTGCCGACCTTGAAGACCTCTCCCCCGGCAAACCGGATGAAGCGTCCCACGGCGTGACCTACGCCGAGATTGATGCCTTCCTGCACGGTGAGCCGGTGCGTGAAGAGGCGTTCAGGATCATCTGCGATACGTATCGCAAGACCCATCACAAACGGGTGATGCCGTTTGCACCGTAAGTGATGGCAGACAGATAGAAAAAAGCCCACTGGAGGAGTGATCCTCAGTGGGCTTTTCATTGATAGCAGCAGGTTTGCTGAAAAGCGCCCCGGTAGGGACGCATTTCAGAACGCTGGCTCAGCAGAATGACTTCAGCTCGTCCACGATAGTGACGCTAATACATGAGCTATCTTCAGGAAACCCTAAAGTGATAGCTATGGGATACTAGTCCACCACTGTAGGACCCATATGCGTAGAAAACATGAGTATCACTCGTCAATCCACTCACTGGGAATTCCCACCTCCCGTCAGGTTTGACTCTGGGCTTGCCCAACAAGGTAACCCTGTTGTGAATCTCTATTTCCTCACCCGCAGCTCCGGTACCTGCCAGAACAACCGAGCGATCACGGGTAGTGCCACTCCACGGGATAACGTTGCCCGATGAGTCCCTCGCCACGCTGATGATCGTGACCCGCGGATCGACCACAATAAACCTGCGGTCGTGTGTATGGTAGGAGCCTGCCACCTTGATGATGTAAAGCCCTTCTTTCAGGCCTGTCAGCTGCTTTGTCCACACACCCTGATCGTCAGCAGTGACTGTGCCTACAAAGCCATAATTATCAGAAATGCTGACTTCCTGACGTGGTGACGCCACTCCACTTACCTCTACCGAAGTCGAAGCGGTGTAGGTGGCATAACGAATGTCATTGCCATCAACGTCTCTGGCACTGCGTATCCATGGTTGCCCCGCTACCGCCTTCACCGTCACGGTCCAGGTATTGGAGTCCTGTCCGCTGGCGACAACCTTGATCACGTGCGTGTCCGGGCTCAAGCCGGTCAACTCGTACTTCCACACCCCGCGTTCAGCCGTGACCGTGCCCTTCGGATCGCTTCCAAGGAAAATCTCCACCGTCTCACCCGCACCTGCCGTGCCTTCCAGCTTCAGCGTGGTGTCGGTGGTTTCGCCATTGTTGGCAACAGGTTTGTCGTTGGAGTCCGTCACCTTGGCAATCACAGGTTTCACCGCCTCGACTACGGTAAAACGCCAAACCCCTGAGTCCACCCCAGCCCCCACCTGAGCCTTGATCAAATGCTCTGACTGGCTCAACCCGGTCAGCTCGTACCGCCAGACACCATCCTTTCCAGCCGTGATGCTGTCGATGAGGTCCTCTCCATCAAAAACGTTCACATCCTGGTAAGCCAGCGCTGTGCCTTCAAGCTTTACCCTGGTATCCGTGGTCGTGCTGCCGTCGGCGATAGGCTTGCCGTTGGAGTCGGTCACCGTTTCGATCGTGGGTTTGCTGGCCTGCACCGCCACCGTAAAACTCCACGGTGCGGACTCCGCCGGCCGATCATCGCCATAGCGCCCCACAGCTTTCAAAACATGAATTCTATTGCTGAACGCCCTTTTGAATTCCCAGATACCACCGTAACCCCTGAGCAGAGCCAGTGGAGTCGTGCCATCAAAAATCTCGACTTCGTAACCATCCTCCACCTTGCCTCTTAGCGTCAGGTTGCCGTCAATCGTCATTGCACCATCGGCCACCGGCTTGCCCTTGGAGTCTGTCACCGTATCGATGGTGGGTTCGAGCAACGCTTCCACCTGGAATTGCCAGACATCGGACTTCAGCCCCTTGGGCCCTTCGATGAAAATCTCGTGCATTGACTCGCTTAAGCCTTCGAGCCTGTGCTCCCAATTGCCATGCTCATCGGCCGTGGCGGTGTCCACAACCGATGCCCCGTCAGAAATATCGAGAGGCTGATTGGGCGCGGCACTGCCTTTGAGTTTGACCGTGGTGTACTTGGTCGTACCGGGGTTGGATAGCTTGATACCCTTGAGGTCGGTCACCGTGGTGATCTCAGGCTTTGCTACCGCGACGTTTTTAACGGTATAGACCCGCTCCTCGAAATCGAACGCCTGAGCCTTATCGTCTTCCTGATTTAGCGCGACCTTGACGATGACCTTCAGTGGCGAGCCATCGAGCAATTCCCTGAAGTAGTCGTAAGGCACCTTCACCTCGCGATAACCGCGAGTGATCCAGGCACCATCCACCGGCTCCGATTGCAGCACGGGGAGCAGGTGATCTACATCACCAACTTTCTTGCCTTCCAGATAAATCCAGCAGCGTTGCTTTTCGGCAATCAACGGCCAGATTCCCAAGCGCAGTGTGAGGTCGTTGGAGCTGCCGGTCAGGTCCAGTCCGGGCCCGTTACCGCCGTTCTCCGCCTCACGGATTAGCGCTGCTTTCAGCTCGCTCTGTGGCAGGGGGAGCACGTTGAGCTCCAGAGGCGGCTCAGAGGTTTTATCGGCCTCACCGTCCCGTATGACGGTGTATGTCAGCAGCATTTTTTTGCCCAGCAGGAACGCAACAACCTTTTTCTCCAAATTCAGAGACCTGGGGTTTGCCGACCCCAGAGGCAACGTCACGCTCTTGGACTTCCCACCTTCCGGGGTGCCGGGCTCACCAGCAATCTCGACATAGAACTTGTCACCTGGCAGCAGTTTCGTCGTCGGTATCAGCGCTCTGAACCTGTCGATGGTGCCGAGCGAGTCCAGTTCACGGTCACCGACCTTTGGCTCGACCGTCAGCGGGTCAAGATCCGGGATGGGTGTGTGTGTTTGGGGAGCGATAACTTGAGCGGTCATGAGCAAACTCCTTCTTGTAAGAGGCTGACTGACGCTCATCTAACGCCCGGACGCCATGCGCTGACTACTGTCATAAATAACAGGTAAGCAGTAGTTTCCGACCAACGGAAAGGCGCGCTGGGTGGTCCGGGCTTCTATCTGAAGAAAGTTCACCATCCGATGTTGCGCACCGCTGAACAGACGGGGCGACGCGGGCCCGTAACAGATGGCGGCTTTTTATTGTGCCGTCCAGTCCCCCTCCGCATCATCGGAATCTGTAGCAGCAGTGATGAGGGGTGCCCACCGGGAAACGACGGTGTGAGGCGACATTGCTTCTGCGCCATAAAGAGCTTTCACCATCGCGGTTGACGGTGTATTGCACCTTGATCTTTTGACCCAGATTAAACGCGACGACCGATGGTTCCAGATTCAAGGTCCTGAGGTTTGGCGGCCCGAACTGCAACGTAGGACTGGTGTACGAACCGCGCGGTTCGGTGCTGTTCCAGCCCGTGAGCGTGACGGAGAACGTGTCGGCTTCCAGCACCCCCTGCTGCGCCCGTTTTATTTCTGCGGTCAGCCGGCCGGAGGTGTGGACCTCCAACGGGTTCAGATTGATATCATCCGGCGCCTGTCTAATACGCGGTGGATCAAGAGGATCCGGGATAGGATCGGCGGTGCGTGTTTTGGGAGCAGTTTCTTGAGCGGTCATGGGCAAGTTCCTTCTCAGAGGTGTCGCCGCAAACTAATCGGCAGCGTTGACGCTCATCTAATATCCGGCTCCGATGCGCTGACTCTTGTCAGCGCATCGGGTCAACCCGCCATTACTTCGTCGGCGCGATCTTGCGCACTCGATAGAGATTTGACTTCGGCGTGCCCTCGCCCGGCGCTGAGGCTACGTAGTGATACTCCCTGGGCTCTTCGACGATGATATCTGCTTCTTCCCACCGACCTTGCGCGTCAATCTTGCTAGCTTTGAATGTCCTACCGCTGAGAAGCTCATGAATATTGATTTCCCCATCCACCGCCCCCGTGCCTCGCAGCGTAAGCGCCCGTTTTGAGGTTTCGCCGTAAGGAGGGATCGTATTGCCCTCAAGCTCACTCACCGATTCGATAATGGGTGTTCCAACCGCGAATACCGCAAGCGGCCAAAGCATCGGCGGCTCTGCGCCGGGGGCACTCAGCGCGAAATGATAGTACTGCGCCTTCAAACTGCTAAGAGAAATACTCCAGTATCCGTTTCGATCAGATTCAATCGTCCTCAGCGTCGTAAATACATCAAGAACCGTGACATTCGTCGCACGCTTGGCCGTGCCTTGAAGGGTGATGGTGTCGGCCGTCGTGGCACCGCCACGGGGGATTTCCTTGCGTTGAGGGCCTTTGGAGGCGGTGATGGTGAGTGTTCCGTCAGAGGCTGCCATTTTTCTGATAACCGTCCAGATATCCGATACCAGACCGCTGGCAACGCCTTTCACCGTGAGGTCCTGTTCTTCCAGACCCAGACCGGTCAGTTCTTGCGTCAAATCACCCTGATCATCGGCAAAGTACTTGCCCTTTGAAACGCCATTGACAAAAAATTCGACTTCTTCGCTCGCACCCGCCTTGATGCGCAGCTTCACCGATGCAGAGAAGGTTGTGGTGCCATGGGGAACAGGGGCACCCGTCAACTCCGTGACTGAATTGATGTCGGGTTTATCCGTCGAAACCGCCCGTACGGTAACGTTCCGGATATTCGATTCCGGCAGACTGCCGTACTTGCCTTTGGCCTTGAAGGCATAGGCTTTCGGGGTCAGGTTTTTCGCCTCGTACGTCCAGGTAGTGCCCGTCGTAATGGCCTCGCCCAGCAGAGTGGCTGCGTCATAAATATCGACTGTTTCGCCCTCTGCCACCGTGCCACTGAGCTTCACCGTGGTGTCCGTGGTGGTTCCGTTATCAGCGATCGGAACGTCCTTGGAGTCCGTCACGGCGGTGATCTCGGGTTTCACCTCCACCGCCTGCACGGTAACGTTCCGGATATTCGATTCCGGCAGGCTGCCGTACTTGCCTTTGGCCTTGAAGGCATAGGCTTTCGGGGTCAGGTTTTTCGCCTCGTACGTCCAGGCAGTGCCCGTCGTCGTGGCCTCGCCCAGCAGAGTGGTTCCGTCATAAATATCGACTTTTTCGCCCGTAGCCACCGTGCCACTGAGCTTCACCGTGGTGTCCGTGGTGGTTCCGTTATCAGCGATCGGAACGTCCTTGGAGTCCGTCACGGCGGTGATCGCGGGCTTCACCTCCACCGCCTCTGTTTTAACGGTATAGCTTCGCACCTGCGAACCATGCGCCTTGTCCACGTCATCCACCTGATCAAACGCAACCTTGTACTCAAGCGTCAGGTCCGAGCCATTGACCAGTTCCTTCAGTTCACTGTAAGGAACTGGCCTCTCGATGTAGCCCAGGGTGATCCAGTCCTGAGCGACCTGCCCCTTGAACAGGGTTTTATCGTAGTCGCCGCCACCCGTCGTCTTGCCCTTCAGCACGACCCAGCACCATTGCCCGATGGCAATCAGCGGCCAGTTCTCAATACGCAACGTCCGGTCTTCGGTGTTGGTGGTCAGATCCAGTTCGGGCCCATTGCCGCCGTCCTGAGCTTCAAGTATCCGGCCTTTCTCCAGCGCGTCCGCGGACAGCTCGAGTACATCCAACTCGAGCACTTCGGAAGGTACCGACGTTTCACCAACACGATTGACGGTGTATTGCACCTTGATCTTTTTACCCAGATTAAACGCGACGACCGAGACGTCCAGATTCAAGGTCCTGAGGATTGGCGGCCCGAACTGCAACGTAGGACTGGTGTACGAGCCGCGCGGTTCGGTGCCGTTCCAGCCCGTGAGCGTGACGAAGAACGTGTCGCTCTCCAGCAACCCTTGCTCCCACCGTTTTATTTCTGCGGTCAGCCGGTTGGGGTTGGTGGTGTAGACATCTTTCGGGTCCAGGTCGCTGCCATTCAGCGCCTGCCGGATGCTTGATTTTTCAAGAGGCGCCGGGATGGCAGCACGTGTTTTGGGAACGGTTTCTTGAGCAGTCATGAGCAATTTCCTTCTCGCAAGAGTCGCCGCGACGTGAGCGGCAGGGCTGACGCTCATCTAACACCCGGCCCCGATGGGCTGACCACTGTCAGAAATAACAGGTAGACAGTGGTTTCCGACCAGCGGTAGGGATGGTCTCGCCAGGACACTCAGCGGATTTTGCTCGCGCACAAGCAAAAAAAACGCCCCTGAGGGGCGTTTTTCATTTCAGCCAGGGCTGCCGGATTACTTCAGGGCAACAGCGCCTTTCATCATCGAGTTGTGGCCCGGGAACGAGCAGAAGAACTGATAGCTTTCGCCAGCGCTCAGCTTCGATACGTCGAAGGTCACCGAGTCTTTCTCGCCGGCACCGATGATTTTGGTGTGGGCAATAATGCGGGTGTCGCCGTCTTTCAGGTAATTCTTGTCGATACCGGCGGCCATGCCGTCGGTGGCGATACCAGCCATGTCTGCGGTTTTGCTCAGCACCCAGTTATGGCCCATGACGTTCTTCGGCAAGCTGCCGGAGTGGGTCAGGTTGACGGTGAAGGTTTTGCAGCTCTTGTCGATGGTGATCTCCTTTGTGGTGAAGGACATCTGATCGGTGGAGTCGACATCGACCTTGCACTCTGCAGCCATCAATTGGCTGCTGGCCAGTGTCAGCAGGGATACCGCAACGAGTTTGGCAAACATGGTGAATCTCCAAGGCAGGGTTAACAAAATCCGTATGGCGTAAAGACTGCCTGAATTTTTTGGAAGTTCCTATGACTTGCATCAAGAATTGTATACAACTTTCAGGCTATGACATTGATCGAAACAATTAACCGGCCAGACGTCTGGCGCGCACCTATGATCGGTTTGTCATCCCACTCTGGAGCGCCCGTCATGTCCTTCAATAGTCTGTTACGCAGCTTGCTCGCCGCCTACGCCTGTGGCGCCAGCGGCACCTATGAAGCCCCCCGCTACGAGGATTAACCCTTGGAACGCCCAAGATCAGCCATTACTCTGGAGTCATCACTGACCATGGAGTAAGGCATGTCTTTAGCGTCTGTTTGTGTGTTTTGCGGTGCAAGCACAGGCACCAACCCGGCATATCGGGAAGCGGCGATCGCCCTCGGCCAGGAGCTGGCCCGGCGCAAGTTGACGCTGGTGTACGGCGGTGGTGCCGTCGGCTTGATGGGTATCGTCGCCGATGCGGCGCTGGCGGCGGGCGGCGAAGTGATCGGGATCATTCCCGAAAGCCTGAAGAACAAGGAAATCGGCCACATCGGTCTGACACGCCTGGAAGTGGTCGATGGCATGCACGCACGCAAGGCGCGTATGGCCGAACTGAGCGACGCGTTCATCGCTCTACCGGGCGGCCTCGGCACGTTTGAAGAGCTGTTCGAAGTCTGGACCTGGGGCCAGCTTGGTTACCATGGCAAACCGCTGGGGTTGCTGGAAGTGAACGGTTTCTACAGCAAACTCACTGCATTTCTTGATCATGTCGTCGGCGAAGGCTTCGTTCGCGAGCATCACCGTGACATGCTGCAAATGAGCGAATCGCCGCAAGATCTGCTGGATGCACTCGATGCCTGGAAACCCGTGGTGCAGCCAAAATGGGCCGGGCAAAAACCCAGCTAACCCTTGCCCCCGGTTTAAAGGCAGAATACGCGCCGCTCAACCTCACCTTCGACCCCAGAGGATCGCCCATGGCTAAACCTAATTACTCCTTCGCCAAACGTCAAAGAGACTTGGCCAAAGAGCAGAAGAAAGAGGAAAAGCTTCAGCGCAAAAAAGCTACAGCTGAAGAAGAAGCAGCAGCACTGAACCCGGAAGCAGAAGGTGAAGTGGCCGCAGAAGATAATGTTGAAGCACCGAAAGATCAGGCGCCTGACGCCTGAGACCCACAGGGTTTGATGTTCTGATCAAACCCACCGGATCTGTGTCCAGGGTCGGCAGTCATGCTGCCGACCCTCACAGGCCAGCCTGAAGTACCCCACAATCCTTGTGGGAGCGAGCTTGCTCGCGATAGCGATTTCCCAGTCGCTTCGGTGCTGAATGTGCCTCCGTCATCGCGAGCAAGCTCGCTCCCACAGTAGATCTCCATTACTCCAGTGGCATCACCGTCACCCGCACTTCCGGGTCATGGCTGCCGCCGCCCAGTATTACTCCACGCAAAGGCGACACATCGGAAAAGTCCCGGCCCCAGGCCAGGGTGATGTGCTCCAGCGCCGGCTGAACGTTGTTGGTCGGGTCAAAGTCGACCCAGCCCAGCACCGGACAAAACACCGAAACCCAGGCGTGGGATGCATCGGCGCCGATCAAACGTGGCTGCCCCGGTGGTGGCTGGGTCAGCAGGTAGCCGCTGACATAACGCGCCGCCAATCCCCGGGAACGCACGCAGGCAAGCATCAGGTGCGCAAAGTCCTGACAGACCCCACGCCTGCGCTCCAGCACTTCCACCAGCGGCGTCGCGACCTGGGTCGCTTCGGCGTCGAAGGTGAATTCGCTGAAGATCTTCTCCATCAACGCCTGAACCCCCAGCATCAACGGACGACCCAGCGGAAAACAGCTTTCGGAAAACTCGACGAAGCTGCTCTTCAAGTGCACATACGGCGACTCAAACCGATAGCGACACGCTTCCAGTAGCTCAGGAGCAATCGGCTGACTGCTGTAGGTCAATGCGCTGCGGGTCATGTCCCAGGCCGGCGACTGATTGAAATCGCGCAGCGGCCGGGCCAGTACTTCGACCGTCAGCCGGGCATTGACCAGCAATTCGTCGTGAGGCCTTTCGAAGGCCAGTCGGGTCAGCGGATTGCCGAACACGTCCAGCTCATCGCGACGCGAGGTCGGCTCCGGGCTGATTTGCAATTGCTGCTCGGTACAGCGCTGCCACGCGCAACGCCGTGGCCACAAATGGGCGAGCTGCTGGGCCAGGGACACCGGGCTGTCGTAGTGATAATGGGTGTCGTGGAGAATCTGGTAATGGGCGCTCATCAGACGGACACCGTGCGCTGGCTGACATCATCGACATGGGCAAAATGCCGCAACGCGAGGCGATCAGATACCTGGTTGCTGACATCGGCGACCTCTTGCAGCAGATCCGCCAGACCATCGAGGGCCGCACGAACGCTGGATTCACCGAACAGCGAGTTCTCCAGACAACCGAGATCGAATCGCGCCAGACGTTCTACCAACCCAGGCAACGCCAGATCGCGCGGCACACCAAAGTCATCGTTCAAGCGTTTGAGGGTGCGGGTCACCAGTTTCAGCTGGAAGAGCACCGCGTGAGGGTTCTGCTCATCAAGCAGCAACAGGTCGAGCACCGGAATCAATTGCGCCACCGCCAAGTAGCGGGAACGGTAGGTGATGCTGCTGTTGCCCAGCTCCAGCAGCCATTCCAGCCCCGCCTGATCAAACGCCCCGGCGCCGCGCAGGAATGCCGCCAGGCTGCTGCTGAGAAACTGCAACCGCTCGATCCGCCGACCGATCATCAAAAAGCGCCAGCCTTCGTCGCGGGTCATGTCGTCCAGCGCAAAACCCGACAGCGCCGCGAGCGACATCACCAGACGGTTGAGGAAATCCAGCAACTCGCCAAAATCCGGCTCTTCGGTTTCAAGCTCCGCGGCTTCGCGCTGCAATTCCACCAGCGCCTGCCAGTTCTCTCGCGAGAGCTTGCCGCGCACCTGAGACGCCGCCCACTGCAAGCGTTGCAGGTTGGAGCGCAGGCTGAACGACCAGTCATCACCGAGCAATGCCGCGAGCAAACGCTCGGGCAATTCGCCTTCGTCGGGCAGCAGCATCAGGCTTTCGCCGAGATCGACCGCGGCCTGCAAGGCTTGCGGATCGTCGCCATCGACGTAGCGCGTGAGCATGATCCGCAGCAGCCGCGCACTGTCGTCGCAGCGCTCGCAATAACGACCGAACCAGAACAGGTTCTCGACCACCCGCGACGGCAGGTACGGATCGCGCCGCACTAGATCGTGCACGCCGATGGTCCGTTGAGTTTTCCAATGCTCGCCAATCGGTGCTCGCTCGCCCAACACCCAAGTGTCCTTGCTCGCACCACCGCGCTGCATCGACACCACTTCGGCATCGGCCTCGGCCGCGACCCGGGTCAAGCCGCCGGGCAGCACCCGATAGCCGTCGTTACTGGCCACCGCGTAAACGCGCATGCCAATGGCCCGGGGTTGCAACTGGCCGCCTTCGGCTTGCCAGATCGGTGCCTGCGACAGCTGCGCCAGTTCTTGCGCGACATAGGCATAAGGCCGTGCCTGCATGCGTTCGGCGAGGCTTTGGCGCTGTTTTTCACTCAGGTCACGGCCAAATACCGGAGTAAAGCTCTGCGAAGGAAATGCCGGCTTGATCAGCAGTTCAGGCATTTTTTCCAGCGCCTGCGCCAGCACCGGTGGTTCGCCACACCACCAGGTGGCGATGGACGGCAGGATCAGTTCTTCACCGAACAGGAATTGATTGATCTTCGGCAGGAAGCCCAACAGCCCCGGTGACTCCAGCACGCCACTGCCCAAGGCATTGGCCACCAGCACCCGCCCTTGGCGCACCGCTTCAAGCAGGCCCGGTACGCCGAGCGCCGAGTCGGTGCGCAACTCCAGCGGATCGCAGAAATCATCATCGAGCCGACGCATGATCGCGTGGACCCGACGCAGGCCGCTCAGGGTTTTCAGGTAAACCGTGGCATCGCGCACGGTCAGGTCGCCGCCTTCAACCAGTGGATAACCCAGTTGGCGGGCCAGATAGAGGTGCTCGAAATAACTCTCGTTGAACCGCCCCGGCGTCAGTAACACCACCAGCGGCACTTCATCAGCGCTCGGCGCCTGGCGCGCGAGGGTTTCCTGCAAGGTGCGGAAGAACCCGGCCAGGTGTTGCACCTGCAAATCACGGTACAACTCTGGAAAGGCCCGCGACACGATGGTGCGGTTTTCCAGCGCATAACCGGCACCGGACGGCGCTTGAGTCCGGTCCGCCGTTACCCACCAACGGCCATCGGGAGTGCGCGCCAGATCCACCGCGTACAGATGCAGGAAGGCCCCGTCCGGCGGTTGAATGCCCTGACAGGGCCAGAGGAAATTGTTGTGACCGAACACTAGTTCTGCCGGTAGCAGACCTTCGGCAATCAAGCGCTGCGGGCCATACAGATCCGCCAACACTGCATTGAGCAAGCGTGCGCGCTGAGCGATCCCGGCCGACAACTGTTGCCACTCATCGGCCGCAATCACATGGGGTAACAGGTCCAGTTCCCACGGGCGATCGGCGCCCTTGGGGTCGGCGTAGACGTTGTAGGTGACGCCATTTTCCTGAATCTGCCGCGCCAGCAAGGCTTGCCGCTGCACCAGCTGCGCCGGTGTGCTGCGTTGCAACTGATCAAACAGCCGTCGCCAATGCGGGCGCACGGCCCCGCTGTCGTCGAGCAGTTCGTGATAGGTGCCCGTTGTGAGCGGGTAACGGTCAAGCAGGTCAGGCATGGAAAGCTCGGCAGATGCTCAGGAAAAGTCAGATTAACTCACAAACGCTGCAAATCCAGTGTGGGAGCGGGCTTGCTCGCGAAGAGGCCGGTACATCCAACATCAACACTGACTGAACCACCGCTTTCGTCGGAACGCCGCCCGGAACAAGCCCGCTCCCACATGGGGTCATACATTCACTCATTTTTTTTTGCAAACCGTCGTAAATCGAGGGTCATCGGCAGTTCGTCGTTGAGGGTCAGCGTCGGCACCGGTAAGGTTCCAGGGCTGTGACCGAGACGGAAGAACCGCGCCATCCGCCGGCTCTCGGCCTCATTGGCGTTTACCGGCAGGCTGTCGTAGTTGCGCCCGCCCGGATGCGCGACGTGGTACTGACAACCGCCCAGCGAGCGTTGCATCCAGGTATCGAGCAGGTCGAACACCAGCGGCGCGTGCACCGGGATGGTCGGTTGCAGGCAGTTGGCCGGTTGCCAGGCGCGAAAACGCACACCAGCGACAAATTCGCCGACCCGCCCGGTCGGTTGCAGCGGCACCGGGATGCCGTTGCAGGTCAGCACATAACGCTGCGGCGCCAAGCCTGTGAGCTTGACCTGCAAGCGCTCCAGCGACGAGTCGACATAACGCACCGTGCCACCGACCGAACCCTCCTCGCCCAGCACATGCCAAGGCTCCAGCGCCTGACGCAGCTCCAGTTCGATGCCGCTGACCGCGTAATCGCCAACCTTGGGGAAGCGGAACTCCAGATGCGCCGCAAACCATTCGGCCCGCACCGCATAACCGGCAGTGTTGAGGTCAACGATCACATCGGCGAAGTCCTGCGCGATAAAGTGCGGCAGCAGGAAACGGTCATGCAATTCAGTGCCCCAACAGGCCAGCTTGGTTGGCGCGTACGGCTCGCGCCAGAACCGCGCCACCAGCGCCCGCAACAACAATTGCTGAGCCAGGCTCATGCGCGCATGGGGCGGCATTTCAAAGGCCCGCAACTCCAGCAGCCCAAGACGTCCGGTGGCGCCGTCCGGAGAATAGAGTTTGTCGATGCAAAACTCGGCGCGGTGAGTGTTGCCCGTGACGTCGATCAGCAGGTTGCGCAGCAAGCGGTCCACCAGCCACGGCGCGCACTCTTCACCCGGTTCGGGCATCTGCGCAAAGGCGATTTCCAGCTCGTACAACGCATCGTTGCGTGCTTCGTCCACACGCGGTGCCTGGGAAGTCGGGCCAATGAAAAGACCGGAAAACAGGTAGGACAGCGACGGGTGGTTATGCCAGTAGCTGATCAGACTGCGCAGTAGATCCGGCCGCCGCAGAAACGGTGAGTCAGCCGGAGTCGCGCCACCGAGTACGAAATGGTTACCGCCACCGGTACCGGTGTGCCGACCGTCAATCATGAATTTTTCGGTGGTCAGCCGGGTCTGCCGCGCCTCTTCATAGAGGAATTCGGTGCGCTCGACCAGCTCGTCCCAACTGGCGGACGGCTGCACGTTGACTTCGATGACGCCGGGGTCCGGGGTAATGCGGAAGTTGCTCAGGCGCGGGTCGCTCGGCGGTTCATAGCCTTCCAGCAACACCGGGCAATGCAACTCCTCGGCGGTGGCTTCGATGGCGCTGACCAGTTCGAGATAATCCTCGACGCGTTCCAGCGGCGGCATGAACAAGTACAAACGCCCTTCCCGAGCCTCGGCGCAAAACGCCGTGCGGGTCAGCCAATCGGCGGATTGGTCGATTTTCGGGACACGATCATCGGCGGCGGCCGGCTCGCCATGCGCCTGCAATTGGGCTGCATCGGGCAGCTGCGGCAAGTCCTGATTCGGATCGAGCGGGTGCACGAACGGGTACTCCGCCGCCGTTACCCAGGGTTGCGAAGCCAGTGGCAAGCGATAGCCCAGCGGTGAATCTCCCGGCACCAGTCGGCAATGGCTGTCACGCAGATACCAGCGGCCACTCTGCCATTGATCGCCCTTGGCCGTGCGTGCCAGTGGCAGCACTTGGCCAATCACCTTGTCCAGCCCTTGGCTGAAAACCTTGTGCAGGCGGGCGCGCTCAAGTTCGTCGCTCAGCCGTGAGTCTTCAGCGCTGACATTGACCGGCAATGCGCCTTCGCGCCAGAGATAGTAGAGGTTGTCTTCGTAGGCCGGAAATACAAAACGCGTAGGCAGTTTCAAACGCTCGGCGACACTCGCCAGAAAACGCCCGGCCAATTTGCCATCGGCGCCGTAGTCTTCCTGCTCATCGGCAATCAGCGCGCTGTTATTCCAGATCGGCACGCCATCTCGTCGCCAGTAGCAGTTCAGCGACCAGCGCGGCAGTTGCTCGCCGGGATACCACTTGCCCTGGCCAAAGTGCACCAGGCCCTTGGACGCGTAATGTTTGCGCATGCGCTGGAACAGCTCGGCGGACAGTCGACGCTTGTCCGGCCCCAGCGCTGCGGTGTTCCACTCGGCACCGTCCGGGTCGTCGATGGACACGAAAGTCGGCTCGCCGCCCATGGTCAGGCGCACGTCACCCTCCAACAGGTCGGCGTCGATCTGTCGGCCCAGCGCCTGAATCGCCAGCCACTGGTCTTCGGTGTAAGGCTTGGTGACCCTTGGGGCCTCCCAAATCCGCTCCACCGACATTTCGTGGCTGAATTCGCACTCGCACGGTTCGACCAGGCCACTGATCGGCGCCGCAGAGGACGGATCGGGGCTACAGGCCAACGGAATATGTCCTTCACCGGCAAACAGCCCAGAAGTGGCGTCCAGGCCGATCCAGCCCGCACCGGGCAGATAAACCTCGCACCAGGCGTGCAGATCGGTGAAGTCCACCTCGGTGCCGGAAGGACCGTCGAGGCTTTTCACATCAGCGGTGAGCTGGATCAAGTAACCGGAGACAAATCGCGCTGCCAGCCCGAGGTTGCGCAGCAGTTGCACCAGCAGCCAGGCAGAGTCACGGCAAGAACCCGATGCGTGTTCCAGGGTGTATTCCGGGGTTTGCACACCCGGCTCCATGCGAATCAGGTAGCCGATGTCTTCGCTCAGGCGCTGGTTGAGAGCCACCAGAAAATCCACTGCGGGCAGTGGAGTGCGGTCGATGCCGTCAAGGTAAGCCTTGAACTTCGGCGTCAGCGGCAGGGTTTCCAGGTACGGCGCCAGCTCGCGCTGTTCGTCTGCGGCATAGGCGAAGGGGATTTTTTCCGCGTAGGGCTCAAGGAAGAAGTCGAACGGGTTGAACACCGCCATCTCGGCCAGCAGATCGACTTCGATCCGCAGCTCCTTGGTTTTCTCGGGAAACACCAACCGCGCCAGGTAATTGCCCTGGGGGTCTTGTTGCCAGTTGATGAAGTGTTGCTCAGGCGACACTTTCAACGCATAGGAAAGAATCCGCGTGCGGCTGTGGGCAGCCGGGCGCAGGCGAACGATCTGCGGGCCGAGTTCGACGGCGCGGTCGTAGCGGTAATGCGTGACATGGTGCAATGCGACATGGATCGACACGGCGTGCCTCCTGCGAGCCTTAAGCGTTACTGAAAGCGCGCAAGACTTATGCCAGCCGGCATACCCGGCGCTTTCTCCGTTTGCTTAGCGCAGTACAGCACCAAAACAGCGCAATGCGGGATTTGCTGTGATGAGGGTTGCACACAAATGTGGCGGAGCCGTGAAAAGATCGCAGCCTTCGGCAGCTCCTACACCGGAATATGCGCTCCTCCCGTAGGAGCTGCCGCAGGCTGCGATCCTTTGATCTTGAGATACAACGCAAAACGCCAACCCGAAGGTTGGCGTTTTGATTGGAACAAGCGACGCTTAGCGCGGCACTACCGGCTTACGAGCAGGCTTGGGCCCTTTGCCTTTGGCGGCGTCCTTGCGCTCCTTGGCCGCCTGTTGATTGCGGGCGAACGCCGCAGCCTTGGCCTGTTCACGCTTGTCCCACGGGTTACCGCCATCGCTGGCACGCGGCGGCAAGCCGGTGTGTTGCGTGAGGATCTTGGTGGTCGTCTCTTTTGCCACTTTATGGCTACCGGCTGGCGTCGAATTCTTGCGACGGGCGCTCTGGTAACTGTCGGTGGCCGGCTGGTGCAGCGGGATCAGCTGGTTCTTGCCCGGCCCGATCAGGTCGGCGCGGCCCATGCGGGTCAGCGCTTCACGCAGCATCGGCCAGCCTTTCGGATCGTGGTAACGCAAGAACGCCTTGTGCAGACGACGCTGCTCTTCGCTCTTGACGATGGTCACGGCGTCGCTCTTGTAAGTGACCTTGCGCAGCGGGTTCTTGCCCGAGTGATACATGGCGGTGGCGGTGGCCATCGGCGACGGGTAGAACGCCTGCACCTGGTCCGCACGGAAACCGTTGCCCTTGAGCCACAGCGCCAGGTTCATCATGTCTTCGTCGGTGGTGCCCGGGTGGGCGGCGATGAAGTACGGAATCAGGTACTGCTCTTTCCCGGCTTCCTTGGAGTACTTCTCGAACATCCGCTTGAACTTGTCATAGCTGCCGATGCCCGGCTTCATCATCTGATTGAGCGGACCTTCCTCGGTATGTTCCGGGGCGATCTTCAGGTAACCACCAACGTGGTGGGTTACCAGCTCTTTGACGTATTCCGGCGACTCGACCGCGAGGTCGTAACGCAGGCCGGAGGCGATCAGGATCTTCTTCACACCCGGCAGGGCACGGGCGCTGCGATACAGCTGAATCAGCGACGAGTGGTCGGTGTTCAGGTTCGGGCAAATGCCGGGGAACACGCACGACGGCTTGCGGCACGCGGATTCGATTTCCGGGGTCTTGCAGGCGATGCGGTACATGTTCGCGGTCGGGCCACCGAGGTCGGAAATGACGCCGGTAAAGCCTGGCACTTTGTCGCGGATCTCTTCGATCTCACGAATGATCGATTCTTCGGAACGGTTCTGGATGATCCGGCCTTCGTGCTCGGTGATCGAGCAGAAGGTGCAGCCGCCGAAGCAGCCGCGCATGATGTTCACCGAGAAGCGGATCATGTCGTAGGCCGGGATCTTCTCCTTGCCGTACGCCGGGTGCGGAATACGTGCGTAAGGCATGCCGAACACGTAGTCCATCTCTTCGGTGGTCATCGGAATCGGCGGCGGGTTGAACCAGACGTCGACTTCGCCGTGCTTCTGAACCAGTGCGCGAGCATTGCCCGGATTGGTTTCCAAGTGCAACACGCGGTTGGCGTGAGCATACAGAACGGCATCGCCACGGACCTTTTCGACCGAAGGCAGACGGATCACGGTCTTGTCACGAGTCATCCGAGGGCTCGCCAGGATCTGCACGACCTTGGCTTCTTCGGGATCTTCGACCGGTCCCTTCTCCTGCTCGATGGCGCAGGCCTGGGTGTCCTGGGTGTTGACGTACGGGTTGATGATCTTGTCGATCTTGCCCGGACGGTCGATGCGCGTGGAGTCGACTTCGTACCAGCCTTGCGGCGTATCACGACGAATGAACGCGGTGCCGCGCACGTCGGTGATGTCTTCGATCTTGTGACCGTAGGACAGACGCTGGGCGACTTCCACGATCGCTCGCTCGGCGTTGCCGTACAGCAGAATGTCGGCGCAAGCGTCGATCAGGATCGAGTTGCGCACCCGGTCCTGCCAGTAATCGTAGTGCGCGATGCGGCGCAGGGAAGCTTCGATGCCACCGAGAACAATCGGCACGTTCTTGTAGGCTTCCTTGCAGCGCTGGCTGTAAACCAGGCTTGCGCGATCCGGACGTTTGCCAGCCATGCCACCGGGGGTGTAGGCGTCATCGGAACGGATTTTCTTGTCGGCGGTGTAGCGGTTGATCATCGAATCCATGTTGCCGGCCGCGACACCGAAGAACAGGTTCGGCTCGCCGAGCTTCATGAAATCGTCTTTGGACTGCCAGTTTGGCTGCGCAATGATCCCGACGCGAAAGCCCTGGGACTCCAGCAGCCGGCCGATGATTGCCATGCCAAACGACGGGTGGTCGACGTAGGCATCACCGGTGACGATGATGATGTCGCAGGAATCCCAGCCAAGCTGATCCATCTCCTCCCTGCTCATCGGCAGGAATGGCGCAGGACCGAAACATTCGGCCCAGTACTTGGGATAGTCAAATAACGGCTTGGCTGTTTGCATGACGATGACCGGTGTTGAGATGAAAAATCGCGGGCGCGGAATATAGCACAAAATTTGACCAATTCCGACGGCTATGGTCGGAAATTGATGTCGACCCGTTTGCAGTGCACCCGGTACACCGCGTTATCGTTCATCGCGAGCAAGCTTTGCTCCTACGGGGGGCTACACGCAACCTGTAGGAGCATGGCTTGCCAGCGATGGGGCCATCGCAGGCGCTGAAGAACTTACTCGTCGTCGAAGTTATAGCTACCCGGCGCGAGGTTTTCGAAACGGGTGTATTTGCCGATGAACGCCAGTCGTGACGTACCGATCGGGCCGTTCCGCTGCTTGCCGATGATAATCTCGGCGATGCCTTTGTGTTCGGTTTCCGGGTGATACACCTCGTCCCGGTACACGAACATGATGACGTCGGCATCCTGCTCGATCGCTCCGGATTCCCGCAAGTCGGAGTTGATCGGGCGCTTGTTGGGACGTTGCTCCAGGGAGCGGTTGAGCTGCGACAGCGCCACCACCGGGCAGTTGAATTCCTTGGCCAGGGCTTTCAACGAGCGGGAGATTTCAGAAATTTCGTTGGTCCGGTTATCGCCACCCGAGCCCGGGATCTGCATGAGTTGCAGGTAGTCGATCATGATCAGGGCCACTTCGCCGTGCTCACGCACCAGACGCCGGGTCCGCGCACGCATTTCCGACGGACTGATGCCTGCGGTATCGTCGATGAACAGCTTGCGATCGTTGAGCAGGTTGACCGCCGAGGTCAGGCGCGGCCAATCGTCGTCTTCCAGGCGACCGGCCCGAACCTTGGTCTGATCGATCCGACCCAGCGACGACAACATACGCATGATCAGCGATTCGCCTGGCATCTCCAGCGAGTAGACCAGAACGCATTTGTCGCTGCGCAGCACGGCGTTTTCCACCAGGTTCATCGCAAAGGTGGTTTTACCCATCGATGGACGGCCCGCGACGATGATCAAGTCCGACGGTTGCAGGCCGCTGGTCTTCTCGTCGAGGTCGGTGTAGCCGGTCGACAGGCCGGTAATGGCGTTGTCGGTGTTGAACAAGGTGTCAATGCGGTCGATGGCCTTGGTCAACAGGTCATTAACGCTGACCGGGCCGCCGGTTTTCGGCCGCGCTTCGGCGATCTGGAAGATCTGCCGCTCGGCTTCGTCGAGAATCTCGGCGGCGGTGCGGCCTTCCGGGTTGAAAGCGCTGTCGGCGATTTCGGTGCTGATACCGATCAGTTGGCGCAGGGTCGCTCGCTCACGAACGATCTGGGCATAGGCCTTGATGTTGGCGACCGACGGCGTGTTTTTTGCCAACTCACCAAGATAACCGAGACCGCCGACTTGCGAGGTCTGACCTTCCTTGTCCAATTGCTCGGCAAGGGTCACGACGTCGATCGGCGAGTTCTGATCGGCCAGCTTGGCGATCGCACGGAAGATCAGGCGGTGGTCATGTCGATAGAAATCGCCATCCGACACCTGATCGAGCACACGTTCCCAGGCGTTGTTGTCCAGCATCAAACCACCGAGCACGGCCTGTTCGGCCTCGATGGAATGCGGCGGCACTTTCAGCGCGGCGGTTTGCAGATCGTATTGCTCAGGAGCGGAGATATCGTTCATGGCCACTTGGTTTCTTCAGGAAAAGCAGGGGTTGTAGAAAATCAGGAACCGCAGAAAGACAAAGGGCACGACCTGTAAACAGGATCGTGCCCGATGTTACCGGCAAGCACCCGAGGGTGCCAGCCGACAAGTGCTGCTTAAGCTGCTACCACGACAACGCGTACGGTGGCTTCAACTTCAGCGTGCAGGTGCACGGCTACGTCGAATTCGCCTACGTTGCGGATGGTGCCGTTCGGCAGACGAACTTCGCTTTTTGCAACTTCAACGCCAGAGGCGGTCAGTGCATCAGCGATGTCGTGAGTACCGATCGAACCGAACAGCTTGCCTTCGTCACCAGCGGTGGCAGTGATAGTCACTTCCAGCTCAGCCAGTTGGGCAGCGCGGTTTTCAGCCGAAGTTTTACGGTCTGCTGCGGCTTTTTCCAGCTCAGCGCGACGCTCTTCGAACGCAGCCAGGTTGGCAGCGGTCGCAGCGGTAGCTTTGCCGTAAGGCAGCAGGTAGTTACGACCGTAACCAGCCTTAACGTTCACTTTGTCACCCAGGTTGCCCAGGTTGGTGACTTTTTCCAGAAGGATCAGTTGCATGTGAAAATCCTCTTAACTTTTAACCTTCACCGTTCGCGCTATCGGCGTCTTTCGACGCCAGACGACCGCGAAAATCAATCAGGCTGTCGACGATGGCCAAGACCACCAGCAACGGATAGATCAGCTGCATAAACAGCAACAGCGTTACGTACAACCCCACCAGCCAAAACTTGGCCAGTCGCTTTTCAGCCGCCAGCCCATGAATCAGGGCCAGCCCGGCGAACAGCAGCGGTACGCTGCACAACGGCGTCAACATGGCCATCTGTGGACCGAAGTTCGGCCCCAGAAGCATGCACGCCAGCAGCAACATCGCCAGCCCCAGCGGGATTCGAATGGCGCGAAACTCGCGACCAAAACCACCGGGGTTGTACAACAACGCCTGCCAGTAGCGCCCGACAATCAGGCTCAGCACACTGACGATTTGCAACAAGGCCGCTATCAGGCCAGTCAGGACCGGTGCAATCAGCGAGGCGAGACGCGCTCGCTCCTCAACCGACAATTGCTGGTAGAGGTCACCAAGGGCCAGCGGCAGGATCTTTACCAGTTCCTGCGCCAGAATCTCGATGTGAGGGCGGTAAACCGCACCCAGCACTCCAGCAAACACCAATCCCATCGCTATGCTGACCAGCAGCACGCGGTTCCAGGATTCACTTGCGCGCAAAACCAACGCAAGACTCGAAGACCCCAGCAACACCATGAGTGCGCGTGGATCGTCGGAATACAGCCACCAGATCAACGCCGGCAGCATCCCCAGAGCAAGAACGCCAAGGGCGTCCTTCAATCCGCGCCGCAGCAGCACAAGGCTCCCGGCGGCAGCACCCAACCAGTACAACAACGGCAATGCCGCGCATCCAGCCACTGCAAGAGTGGCCTGCATACGACCGCGCATGATGAACTCAGCTATGGCGCGCATGCATTCAATCCTTTGCTACGTGTCGACTGCCCGGTCTCAGCGGCCGTGGCTGTCGGTGTAGGCCAGCAGGGCCAGGAAGCGGGCGCGCTTGATAGCGGTGGCCAGCTGACGCTGATAACGAGCTTTGGTACCGGTGATGCGGCTTGGAACGATTTTGCCGGTCTCGGATACGTAAGCTTTCAGGGTGTTGAGATCTTTGTAATCGATCTCTTTCACGTCTTCAGCGGTGAAGCGGCAGAATTTACGACGACGGAAGAAACGTGCCATGTAATAGGCTCCTCAAAAGGTCCGTGGATTACTCGTCAGCGTTATCGCTGTTGTCGCTGTCATCACTGTCAACGCCTTCAGCGTCGGAGTGCTCAGGACGGTCGCGACGCTCACGGCGCTCACTGCGGTTTTCTTCAGCCTTGAGCATCTCGGATTGGCCGGTAACGGCTTCTTCGCGACGGATGACCAGGTTGGGGATCT
>NZ_JBIUVW010000047.1:41375-52051 GCF_044743155.1 Pseudomonas sp. NPDC087697
CAACCATGCCGCCGACTTGCTCGCTTTGATCCGGGTGGACCAAAAAGATGATTTCGTAATGACGCATGAATGCTCCTTACGGGTTGTAGCCTGCCGCTCAAAAGCGGTCAGACAAGGAGTGAATGACACTTATGGACTTGCCGGCGATAGACACATGCGTGCCTGCCGTCACAGCAAGGGGCGCAATTGTAGAGAAGGGACAGAGGAGGTGCAAGGCAATTGGTGATTATTTGAACAGTTCGTTCACACCACCAATCTTTGCCATAGCAGAAACCACTGTGGGAGCGGGCTTGCTCGCGAAAGCGGAGTGTCAGTCAATATTGATGTCGACTGGCACACCCTCTTCGCGAGCAAGCCCGCTCCCACATTTTAGATTTGCAGCAGATCAGGACTTTTTGGCGGTTCCGGCGGCTTTTACGCCGCGCTGGCGCAAGGCCTCGAACAGGCACACTCCAGTAGCCACGGAAACGTTGAGACTGCTGACACTACCCGCCATCGGCAGGCGCACCAGATAGTCGCAAAGATCGCGAGTCAGGCGGCGCATCCCGCTACCTTCCGCACCCATGATCAGGATGGTCGGACCGGTCAGGTCCTGCTGATATAGATCCTGCTCAGCCTCGCCCGCCGTACCGACGACCCATAAGCCACGCTGCTTGAGTTTTTCCAGGGTGCGCGCCAGGTTGGTCACGGCCACCAACGGAATCACTTCAGCGGCGCCACAGGCGACTTTACGTACAGTCGGAGTCAGGGTGGCTGACTTGTCCTTCGGAACGATCACTGCCAATGCACCCGCCGCGTCGGCAGAACGCAGGCAAGCACCGAGGTTGTGCGGATCGGTCACGCCGTCGAGCACCAACAGCAGTGGCGCACCTTCGGTACGGTCGAGCAGCTCGTCGAGCATTGCCTCGCCCCAGACCTGACTAGGACTCACGTCCGCCACCACACCCTGGTGCACGCCTTCAACCCAGGCATCCAGCTCACGACGCTCGGCCTGACCAACCGCAACGCGGTTTTCGTTGGCCAGCTCGATCAGTGTCTGAACGCGTGGATCACTGCGGCCTTCGGCCAGCCAGATCTGCTTGACGCGTTTCGGGTGATGACGCAGCAATGCTTCTACGGCATGCACGCCGTAGATTTTTTCCAACTGACTCATGACTTGGCCTTAGGTTTACGCGCCCCACCGCTTTTGGCTGGAGCCGAGCCCGCTTTTGGCGGGCCTTTACGGTGTTTACTCGGTTTGGCTGGCTTGCCGCCGGAAGCCTTTTCAGGCGCCGACCGTCCGGCCTTTCCCCCAGACGCCGCTTTACCGCCGCTCTTCGCTTCGGCCAGCAACGCCTGCTTCATTTCACGACTTTTACGTACTTCGGCGTTTTTCGCGGCAGCATCGCTTGGGCGATAAGCCTCGACCGCTTTTTCCTTCACGGAACCACGACGACCGGTTTTCGCCGGCGCAGGTTCAGCAGCCGTCCTGGCAGCAGGAGCCGAGGTTTCTGCGCCACGCTTCTTGCGGCCAATCGGCGCGCTGATGGTTTTTTCAGCCATCTCGAAGTCGATCTTGCGCTCGTCCAGGTCAACCCGCATCACACGTACTTCGACGGTATCGCCGAGGCGGAAGCTGCGACCGGTACGCTCACCGGCCAGGCGGTGATGCACAGGGTCGAAGTGGTAGTAGTCACCCGGCAAAGCGGTCACGTGGACCAGACCTTCGACGTAGATGTCCGTCAGCTCGACGAACAGACCAAAACCGGTTACGGCGGTGATCACACCCGGGAACGACTCGCCCACGCGATCTTTCATGAACTCGCACTTGAGCCAGTTCACTACATCGCGGGTCGCTTCGTCGGCACGGCGTTCGCTCATCGAGCACTGCTCGCCGAGCTGCTCCAGCGCCGCCTCGTCGTACGGATAGATACGCGCTTTCGGAATGGTCATCGCCCCGGCACGACGCACATGTGGCGTGTCCTGCTTGGAGTGGATGACACTGCGAATCGCCCGGTGCGTGAGCAGGTCCGGGTAACGGCGAATCGGCGAGGTGAAGTGGGTATAGGCTTCGTAATTCAGGCCGAAGTGGCCCTGGTTATCAGCGCTGTACACCGCTTGGCTCAAGGAACGCAGCATGACGGTCTGGATCAGATGGAAATCCGGACGATCCTTGATCCCGGCCAGCAGCGCCTGATAGTCCTTGGGCGACGGACCGTCCTTGCCTTTGTGCAGGGACAGGCCGAGCTCGCCGAGGAAGGCGCGGAGTTTTTCCAGGCGCTCCGGTGGCGGACCATCGTGAACCCGGTACAGCGCAGGGATTTCGTGCTTTTTCAGGAACTCGGCGGTGGCCACGTTGGCCGCCAGCATGCATTCCTCGATCAACTTGTGAGCATCGTTGCGCACGGTCGGAGTGATTTCGGCGATCTTGCGCTCGGAACCGAAAATGATTCGGGTTTCCTGCGTTTCGAAATCGATCGCGCCACGCACGTGACGGGCTGCCAGCAACACCTTGTACAGCGAGTAGAGCTGCTTGAGGTGCGGTACGACGTCAGTGTATTCACCACGAAGCTGACGAGCTTCGGTGGTTTTCGGCTGCTCCAGCATCGCGCTGACCTTGTTGTAGGTCAGGCGGGCGTGCGAGTGAATCACTGCTTCGTAGAAGCAGTAATCGGTCATCTCGCCGGATTTGGAGATAGTCATCTCGCAAACCATGGCCAAGCGATCGACGTGCGGGTTCAGCGAGCACAAGCCGTTGGACAGCTGCTCAGGCAGCATCGGCACCACGCGCTCGGGGAAGTACACCGAGTTACCGCGAACCTGGGACTCGGTATCCAGCGCTGAACCGATCTTCACGTAGCTGGAAACGTCGGCAATCGCCACGTACAACTTCCAGCCGCCGGAGAACAGGCGCAGCTTGCCCGGACGCGCTTCGCAATACACCGCATCGTCGAAGTCGCGAGCATCTTCGCCGTCGATGGTAACGAACGGCAGATGACGCAGGTCGATGCGTTTTTCTTTGTCTTTCTCTTCGACTTCCGGCTTGAGCTTCGCGGCTTCCTTGAGCACCGCTTCAGGCCAGACGTGAGGAATGTCGTAGGTACGCAGGGCAATATCGATTTCCATGCCCGGCGCCATGTAGTTACCGACCACTTCCACCACATCGCCTTGCGGCTGGAAACGTGGGGTCGGCCAGTGCGTGATCTTCACTTCAACGAATTGGCCGATCTTGGCGTTGGCGTTACGACCCGGGGTGACCAGCACTTCCTGCTGAATCTTCGGGTTGTCGGCAACCACAAAGCCGATGCCGCCTTCTTCGAAGTAACGACCGACGATGCTTTCGTGCGCACGGGACACCACTTCGACAATCATGCCTTCGCGGCGACCACGACGGTCCAGGC
Organism: Pseudomonas sp. NPDC087697; assembly: GCF_044743155.1. Taxonomy (NCBI): domain Bacteria; kingdom Pseudomonadati; phylum Pseudomonadota; class Gammaproteobacteria; order Pseudomonadales; family Pseudomonadaceae; genus Pseudomonas; species Pseudomonas sp. NPDC087697. The sequence continues at coordinate 44,756 of NZ_JBIUVW010000047.1, forward strand.
CGGAAACCCGCGCCAGCGCACGGTCGCCGTCGAACACCAGGCGCATTTGCGCCGGGCTCATGAACAGGTCGTCACTGCCGTCGTCCGGGACCAGGAAGCCGAAGCCGTCACGGTGACCGCTGATGCGGCCCAGGATCAGGTCGAGCTTGTCTACCGGCGCGTAAGTGCCGCGACGGGTATAGATCAGTTGAGCATCGCGCTCCATGGCGCGCAGGCGGCGGCGCAGGGCTTCGATCTGGTCTTCTGTGGTCAGACCAAACTCTTCGACCAGTTGCTCGCGGTTAGCAGGCGAACCCCGATCAGCAAGGTGCTGAAGGATCAGTTCGCGGCTAGGAATAGGGTTTTCATATTTTTCCGCTTCACGAGCGGCCTCGGGATCGAGGGACTGCCAATCGGCCATTAGAGAGTTTTCACCTTGTCTATATGCGGGTTAGTTTGGCATAGGCGTAATGAAACGGGAAATTTCAGGCTCCTGGAGGCCCTAAAAGCTCCTTCCTCCGCCTGGAAAGATAGCATTGAGCGCCGCTCGTAAAATTTTCCAGGTTTTTTTGATATCAGGGGTTTACAGTTAAAAGGACGCTCCGTATAGTGCGCGCCATCGACGACGCAGACGCATGTCGATACTGCCCAGATGGTGAAATTGGTAGACACGCCAGCTTCAGGTGCTGGTGACCGCAAGGTCGTGGAAGTTCGAGTCTTCTTCTGGGCACCAATTTCGAGCTTGAGATTAGATCAATTTCAAGGCTCACACAAAAACCCGCGAAAGCGGGTTTTTGCATTCTAAGTGTTTGATTTATTAAAACCAAAACAGGGGTTTACAGATCAAAACGCTCTCCGTATAGTGCGCCACATCAACAGCGGCAACGTTGCTGATATTGCCCAGATGGTGAAATTGGTAGACACGCCAGCTTCAGGTGCTGGTGACCGCAAGGTCGTGGAAGTTCGAGTCTTCTTCTGGGCACCAATTCAAAGTTCAAGGTCAACGATCTTGAATCTCACAAAAACCCGCGAAAGCGGGTTTTTGCGTTTCTGGCTTTCAAATAATTAAAGCCAACTTCATCCCCCGTGGCGAGGGAGCTTGCTCCCGCTGGGGCGCGAAGCGGCCCCCACTCCTTCAGCCAACCACACCGCATCCTCAGAATTTACGACTGCTTCGCAGCCGAGCGGGAGCAAGCTCCCTCGCCACAGAAGATCGGCAGCAAACCCTCGCCCACCCTGCCAAGCGCACTTGAGAAACAATATCGTTTATCATTGTTGCAAGTTTTTGCAATGCGACAGTGAGGAACCCTGCGAATGATGTTTCGAAATACCCTGCGCCGCGGCCTGACCATCACTCTGCTGGGGCTGACCCTGGCAACTCCACTCACCCAAGCCGCCGAAAAGGTTTCCCTGACGCTCTACAACGGTCAACACAAGGAAGTCGGCGACGCTGTCGCCAAAGCCTTCGAAGCCAAGACCGGCATTCACGTCAATGTGCGCAAAGGCAGCAGCAACCAACTCGCCAGCCAGATCGTCGAAGAAGGTAATCGCTCGCCTGCCGACGTGATCTACACCGAAGAATCACCACCGCTGAACAAACTCGGCGAACAAGGTCTGCTGGCGAAGACCGACGCCGCCACGCTCGAAGTACTGCCAAAAGACTACGTTGCCGGCAATGGCACGTGGATCGGCATCACTGCACGGGTCCGCGTAGTCGCCTTCAACCCGAAACTGGTCGACGAAAAAGACCTGCCCAAATCGGTGATGGAGTTCTCCGATCCGAAGTGGCAAGGCAAGGTTGGCTTCGTGCCAAGCAGCGGTGCGTTCCAGGAACAGGCCGTGGCGATCATCAAGCTGCACGGGATGGACGCCGCCGAAGAATGGCTGACCGGCCTGCGTGCTTTCGGCAAGGTCTACAGCAATAACATGGTGGCACTGAAAGCTGTGGAGAACGGCGAAGTCGCCACCGTGCTGGTGAATAATTACTACTGGTTCGCCTTGCAGCGAGAAAAGGGCAAGCTCGACTCGAAACTGCATTACTTCACCGGCGGCGATGTCGGCGGCCTGATCACCGTGTCCAGCGCAGCCGTGCTCAAGTCCAGCAAACACCCGCAAGAAGCCCAGCAGCTCCTCGCCTACATGGCTAGCGAAGAAGGTCAGCGCGTGATCACTCAGACCACCGCCGAATACCCGCTGCGCAAAGGCCTGGAATCGGATCGCGGGCTCAAGCCGCTTAGCGAGCTGCAAGCCCCCGATGTCACCCCGGCCGACCTCGGCAATGCTGAAGCAGCACTGGACCTGGAACGCGACGTTGGCCTGAACTGATGAGCGCATCGCTGACAGCCTCCGCCGCGCGCGGGGGCTATGTGCCGCGGCGTAAACGGCCATCGATCTGGCTGCTGTTGCCAGTGCTGCTATTGGTCTGCCTGAGCCTGCTGCCGCTGTTGTATGTCGGACTCAAAACCTGGCAGGCCGGCTGGGCACAAGCGCTGCACCTGCTGTGGCGGCCATATGTGTTTGGCTTGTTGCGCAATACGCTGCTGCTGATGTTCGGCGTAACGATTGCCTGCGCGATCATCGGCCTGTCGCTGGCCTGGCTGCTGGAACGCAGCAACTTGCCGGGGCGACGTCTGTGGGGCGTGATCCTCTGCCTTCCGTTTGCCGTACCAGCCTTCGTCAGCAGCTTCACCTGGGTTTCCCTGAGCGCCAGTTTCGAAGGCCTGGGCGGGGCGATTCTGGTGATGACCCTGTCCAAGTATCCACTGGTGTTTTTGCCAGTGGCGGCGACTTTGCGCAATCTGGACCCAGCGCTGGAAGAGTCGGCCCGTACCCTGGGACAGAACCGCTGGGGCGTGTTCTTCAAGATCACCCTGCCCCTGCTCTGGCCTTCGTTGCTGGCCGGGGCCCTGCTGATCGCCCTGCACATGCTGGTGGAGTTCGGCGCACTATCGATCATCGGCCTGCAAACCTTCACTACTGCCATTTATCAACAGTTCGAGCTGGAGTTCAGCAACGCCAACGCAGCGATGCTTTCGGCGGTGCTGCTCGCACTGTGCCTGGTTCTGTTGTGGCTGGAGCTGCGGGTTCGCGGCAAAGGTCGGCACGTGCGGATCGGCCAAGGCGCGGCGCGACATGCCGAACAGGTTCGGCTGGGCCCGTGGTCGGTTGCCGGGCAGCTCTATTGTTCGCTGCTGGCGATTATCGGTAGTGGAATTCCTTTGGGCATGCTGGCGTACTGGCTGGCTGTCGGCTCATCGGCAGCCTTCCCGGTGGCGGCGATCAGCGAAGCCTTGCTCTCGTCGCTGGCCTTGTCGCTGGGCGGCGCAGCGCTGTGCCTGGTGCTGGCGGTACCTGTTGGTCTGCTGGTGGTTCGCTACAAGGGCCGATTGGCGCTGTGGGCTGAACGCCTGCCGTATCTGCTGCACGCACTGCCAGGATTAGTGATCGCGCTGACGCTGGTGTACTTCGCCCTGCACTATGTGCCGGCGCTGTATCAGACGTCGGGACTGCTGCTGATCGCTTATGCGCTGCTGTTTCTGCCACTGGCACAGGCGCCGATTCGCACAGCGCTGAACAAGGCGGCACCGCAACTCGAAGAAGCGGCACGGACGCTCGGCGCGTCGTCTTTCAGCGCCTTCGCTCGAGTGACGCTGCCGATCATCTTCCCGGCATTAGGTGCCGCGTTTGCGCTGGTGTTTCTGGATGCAATGAAGGAGCTGACGGCGACGTTGCTGTTGAGTCCAACCGGGCTCAACACGCTGGCGACAGAGGTGTGGGCACATACCGCGAATGTCGAGTTTGCGGCGGCGGCGCCTTATGCGGCGCTGTTGATTCTGGCGTCGGGGTTGCCGGTCTATCTGTTAACAACCCGAATGTATTTGAGCCGTTGAGATTGCCTTCGCGAGCAAGCCCGCTCCCACATTTGATCGCGGTCTAATGTGGGAGCGGGCTTGCTCGCGAAGGGGCCAGTTCAAACAACCCATCAGGCCCTGAACTGCCCCAGACTCGCCTTCAGCTGTGCCGCCAGACTGTCCAGCACCTTGCCGCTAGCCGTGGTTTCCACCACTGCCTGTGCCGAACGCTCAGCCTGGGCATGAATGGTCTCGACCCGCCCACGCACCGCTTGTGCGCCTTTGGCCTGATGCGCCGCTGCCTGAGTCGCCAGACCGATAGCCGCATGTACCTGTTCAACCGAGATCTGCACCGACTGCTGCAAACGCGCACTGTCGCGCAATACCAGCAAACCTTCGCTGGCCTGACGCCCCGCCTGCCCAATCGCCGCCACAGCCTCACGAGCACCTTGCTGCAAGGCCCCGATGTGCGCCTGAATGTCGCCGGTCGAACTTTGAGTCTTGCTGGCCAGCGCCCGCACTTCATCGGCGACTACTGCAAAACCACGCCCGGTCTCACCGGCGCGCGCCGCTTCGATCGCCGCGTTCAGTGCCAGCAAGTTGGTCTGCTCGGCAATCCCGTGAATCACCTCCAGCACCACTTCAATTTGCTCACTCTGTTGCGCCAGACGCTCGATGACTTTGGCCCCGGTATCGACCTGCCCGGCCAATGCTTCGATCAGACTGCCGACCTGCGCTGAAGTACGGGTGTTTTCGTCGGTGGCCTGGCGAATATCCACCACCTGCTGCAACGCCGCCTGCATCGCATGGCTTTCGGCCTGCGCCTCGTCAGCCATTTGCGACAAGGCACGCAAGCTCTCCGCCACCTCATCGCGCTGGGATTTCGCCGCCGCATCGGCGCCGGCATTGCGCTTGGTCATCGCACCGATTTCCACACCGGTGCGCTGAGCCACATCACCCGCCTCGCGAACGATCGGCTGCAACTTATCCACAAAGCGGTTGACCGCCGAAGCCATGTCGCCGATTTCATCCTTGCTGTTGATCTGCACGCGCTTGGTCAGATCGCCCTCACCCGCCGCCAGATCATCCATCGCCGCGATCAGCAGCTTCAGACGATTGACCACCCGCCGCCCGAGCACGACCGCCAACAGCAGCAAGACACCGCAGCCGACCAACGCCAGCGCCATGCCGATCCGCCAGCGCAAAGTCGCCGCCGCGTCCTGAACGGTGCTGGTGGTATTCGCTTTCATTTCGGTGGCCGTGGACTGCGCCGACTGCAAACGCGAACGCATGGCCGTGGCGCTATCGGCAGCAGCGCCCTTGAGGCTGTCACCGACCAGTTGATCACTGCTGGCGATCAGCGCCGAGAAGCGCTTGTCGAGGGCCGCCAGGTCGGTTTCCACCGACGCCGTGGAGACGCCCATCAGCACCTTGCCGATTTCCACGCCATTGGGATTGATCGAGGCTTCGAGGTAGTAGACAGAAGGATCGTTCTTCGCTGCACTCAGCACTTTATCCAGCGCCCGCTCACCCTCGCCTTTTTCCACAAGGGCTGCGTTGATCGGATTTTCCCGGTTCAGGTAGCGGGTCAGGTGCTGGCCGGTAGCGTCGTCGTACACCACGAACAGCACGTTCGGATTGCGCTGGGCGCGACGAGCGAATTCAGACAGGGTTGGAACGTCGCTGTCCCACATGGCGCGAGGTGCGACCGAAGCCAGGAGCTGAGCCATGTCATTGGCGGAGTCCTTCAGGTCCTTTTCCAGGGTTGCACGCAATTGTGCCTGCTCTTCCTTCAGTCGCGAGGACAAACCGGTCGTGAGGCGCTGACGGGTATTGGTGGAAAGGCTGTCAAGACTGGAGGTGACTTCACGCCCGGCCTGCTCAAGTTCGCCAGAGAGTTTCTGGCTATCGATGCCGAGGCGATTGCCCAAGTCAGCTTCCAATGCCGTCACGGTGCTTCGTGTCAGTGCGACAGCCACCAACACTTGCACCAACAAGGCGATACCAAGGGTAACGAACACGGGCCGCAACAACCGGCTTTGTAACAGTGAGAGAACGGCCGACACAGGAAATTCCTCTACTTTGGCGCCATTAAATTGATGGCACTCACGAAGCGATGCTTGTAGCAAAGCTCAAAGCAAAGGTCATGCCGCCCAACAGATATAAACGACAAAGGGCCCGATTAAGGGCCCTTTGTGTTTTACATCAACGACTTATTAAGCGAACGGATGACGCAGAACGATGGTCTCGTTGCGGTCCGGACCCGTCGAAATAATGTCAATCGGCGCGCCGACCAACTCTTCGACGCGTTTGATGTAGTTGCGAGCAGCCTGAGGCAGCTCTTCCAGGGTCTTGGCGCCCAGGGTCGACTCGGTCCAGCCTGGCATTTGTTCGTACACTGGCTCAAGACCGATGTAGCTGTCGGCGTCGGTCGGTGCGTCGATCACGGCACCATCCTGGTTCTTGTAGCCCACGCAGATGTTGATGGTCTCAAGACCGTCCAGCACGTCCAGCTTGGTCAGGCACAGGCCCGAGATGCTGTTGACGTCGATGGCGCGACGCAGGATGACGGCGTCGAACCAGCCGCAACGACGGGCACGGCCGGTGGTAGCACCGAACTCATGGCCTCGTTTGGCGAGGAACGCACCGACGTCGTCGAACAGCTCGGTCGGGAACGGGCCCGAACCGACGCGAGTGGTGTAAGCCTTGGTGATGCCGAGGATGTAATCTAGGTACATCGGGCCAAAACCCGAACCGGTCGCGATGCCGCCAGCGGTGGTGTTGGAGCTGGTGACGTACGGATAGGTACCGTGGTCGATGTCCAGCAGGGAGCCTTGGGCGCCTTCGAACATGATGTCTTTGCCGTCGCGACGCAGGTTATGCAGTTCGGCGGTGACGTCGAGCATCATCGGCTTGAGCAGCTCGGCGTATTCCATACACTCGTCCAGAGTCTTCTGGAAGTCGATGGCCGGCTCTTTGTAGTAATTGACCAGTACGAAGTTGTGGTAGTCCAGCAACTCGCCCAGTTTGGCGGCGAAACGCTCGCGGTGGAACAGGTCACCGATGCGCAGGCCACGACGTGCAACCTTGTCTTCGTAGGCCGGGCCGATGCCGCGACCGGTGGTGCCGATCTTCAGCTCGCCACGGGCCTTTTCACGAGCCTGGTCCAGCGCTACGTGGTAAGACAGGATCAGCGGGCAGGACGGGCTGATACGCAGGCGCTCGCGCACCGGTACGCCTTTCTCTTCCAGCTTGATGATCTCGCGCAGCAGGGCGTCAGGTGCAACCACCACGCCGTTGCCGATCAGGCACTGCACGCCATCGCGCAGCACGCCCGACGGGATCAGGTGCAAGACGGTTTTTTCGCCGTCGATTACCAACGTGTGGCCAGCGTTGTGGCCACCTTGGTAGCGCACTACGGCGGCAGCATGTTCGGTCAGCAGATCAACGATCTTGCCTTTGCCCT